>JAFQDY010000222.1 GCA_017399325.1 Oscillospiraceae bacterium | reverse complement strand
GCAGTAGCGCCTGCGTTGCTCACCGACCGCGGCACACGCTTTTATTCTGCTTCTTCTGCCACCGGCAGCGCAGAATAACGCGGCCTACGAAAAGTTCCCCGGGGACTCTTTGCATACTTTCTCGTCCGTGAGAAAGTATGAGCGTTCTCTCCGTCCTCCCTGCGCTCGGGGCAGCGGATTGCACCCCAAGGGCACTTCCTCGCTGCGCTCGGGCGCCACGGGTGCTAAAGCACCCTCGCAAAGACGTGGAAACTTTTGCATTATGCATTCTGCATTACAAAAAGGGAGTGCGTCGCACTCCCATTTGTCGCTTTATCTGCGGCGGTCGCCGAAGCCGTCAAAGTACACACTGGCCAAAATGCTGATGACGATCCGGGTGATCAGCAGCGCCAGCGCCTGCACGCCCAGACAAATGGCCGCGGTCGTCACATTCTGCAGCAGATCCCGCTTTCCAAAAAAGCAGAACACCACGATCATCGCGATGAACAGCACACCGCCCACGATCGTGTAGGCCAGCCCTGCGATCCGCTGGGTGTATTGCCAGGCCTCTGTGCTGCCCATACCGAAATATGTACGGAATCCGAAGCGGTAGTTGGCATATTTCTTCGGCTTGAACATATACAAAAGGCCAAATGTGACCAAAAGGATCGGCCCGGCCAGCATAGCCAGAACCATCAGCAACTTTACCGTGACCATAAATCCGCCCAACTCCGGCACGAAGCCGGTGAAATCCATTTCAAACAAACCGGTTATAAAACGCATTGGGGACTACTCCTTATTTCTCTTCCAGGAACTGCTCGATCTCGTGGATAAAACTCCGCACGTCCTGGAACCGGCGGTATACGGACGCAAAACGAATGTAAGCAACTTCGTCCAAAGGCTTGATGCGCTCCATGACCATTTGGCCGATGGCGTCGGTGGTTACTTCCCGCTCCAGGGTATTTTGAATGGTCTGCTCGATCTCGGTGGTGATCCGGTCCAGGTCGGCCACATCCACCTGCCGCTTGTCGAAAGCGCGAACCATGGAATTGAGGATCTTATTTCTGTCAAAGGTCTGGTGAGAGCCGTCCCGCTTCACCACAATAATGGGCAGGCTTTCCACGATCTCATAGGTGGTAAACCGCCGCTGGCAGGCAAGGCACTCTCTGCGTCGGCGAATGGACTGGCTGTCTTCCGTTTGGCGGGAGTCCACCACTTTACTCTCTTGATCGCCGCAAAAAGGACATTTCATAGAAACTTCCTCCTATATTTATGTTAACCTTATTATAACAACGAAACGCCCGCCTGTCCAGTATTTTTTCTACGGACCTTTGGGCCGTAGAAATGCAGAATGCAGAATGCAGAATGCATAATTTTTTGTAGGGTCTGGCCTCCGGTTGTAGGGACTGGCCTCCGGACAGTCCAACAATTACCGCACTTGGACCGTCGAGGACGCCGGTCCCTACGGCGAAGCACCACGCCGCCCCCTACAATGCTTGCCTCTCCCTTTGGGAGAGGTGGCTGCCCGCAAGGGCAG
>JAFQDY010000221.1 GCA_017399325.1 Oscillospiraceae bacterium | reverse complement strand
TCATCTTGCTTTTCAGCAATGCATTTTCCTTATACAGGGTGATGTAGTCGTCGGTCAGGGGCTCTAAAAATTCGTCAACAGACTGCATATCGTAGCCGCCGAAAGTGGCGCGGCTGAAAGAAATCTGCTCTATTTGTTGGGGAGTAAACATAGTAAATCCTCTCTATCTGACATTAAAACATACTCTCGGTTTCGATGTGCATACTTTCCAGATCACCGATCACATCCATATTGTGGGGGCAGAACAGGTAGGTGCACTGGGCGACCTTCTTCACGCTGCCGTCCAGAGCGTAAACGCTGCCGGACAAAAAGTCCACAACACGACGGGTCAAAGCCTTGTCGATGTTTTCCATATTCAGAATAACGGCTTTTCTCTTGCGCAGTTCATCGGCGGCCTTTGCAGCATCGTCGAAAGTCTTGGCGTGGAACAGAACCACTTCCTGCTTGCCGGAATTGCTCATATTCAGAACCTGACCGTTAAAGCCGGAGGCGTTTGCAGCGGGAGCAGGTGCGGGTGCGGGAGCAGGCTCGCTCTTCAAACCGGGAATAGAAAAAGGAGAAGGACGGCGGCCGCGGGAATCCTGCGCCTCATCTTCATATTCGTCCATTTCCTCATCGTAATCATCATATTCCTCATCGGAATAGGGTTGGGTAAATTTCTTTACATTATCCCAAAAACTCATATATCTGTATCCTCCTAATATGTTCGAATCATACTTGATGAGACGAATCTTTTTAATAGACTCGGGCGCCGAAAATGGCCGTACCCACACGGATCATCGTGCTGCCGCAGGCAATGGCGTCGGCATAATCGTCGGACATGCCCATAGACAAAATATCAACACATACATTATCGTATTTTTTTGCCGTTATGTCAACAAAAAGGTGATACATTTCTTGAAAAAATTTATGATTATCTGTCGAATTCTGGCAAATTGGGGGAATTGCCATCAAACCGCGGACGCAAATTGCCGGAAAATTCCCCATTTGGGACAAAACGGCAGGGATTTCCTCTGCAGAAAATCCGGATTTGCTCTCTTCGTTGCCAATGTTGATCTCCAAAAGAATGTCCTGCCGGATGCCCTGGCGGGCGGCTTCTTTGTTCACCGCCTCTAAAAGACGCATAGAGTCGACGCTGTGGATCAGGTCCACCTTTCCCACCACTTGTTTGACCTTGTTGGTCTGCAGATGACCGATAAAGTGAACGGGCGCGCCGGTATAAGCGTCTTGGGATTGTTTCAGGGTCAGTTCCTGCACGCGGTTTTCACCGCAGCAGTCCACGCCCGCTTTGATCGCTTCCCGAACGGCGTCTGCGTCGTTCATTTTAGTGGCGGCGCACAGGAGGATCTGCTTGGGATCTCTGCCTGCGGCGATTGCCGCCTGGGCCATTTCTTCTTTGATTCTTTTCACATTTTCTGCGATTGCCATATCTGTCTATCCTTCTTTCTGCAACAAAAAAGCGGCAGAGCAGCGCTCCACCGCTTTTTTGCTACGCATTAACTGCTGCGTTGATCGGCTTCATAGGGGCGAGGGTCGAAATGGCGTGCTTGTAGATCATTTGCTGCTTGCCATCGCTGACCAACACCACCACAAAACTGTCGTAGCCTGTGATCGTGCCACGGAGCTGAAAGCCATTCATCAGAAACAGCGTAACGGGGATCTTGTCCCGCCGCACTTCCTTGAGAATCGCTTCCTGTAAATTGATAGGTTCAGACATATGTATACCTTCTTTCTTTGGGATACACAAATCTTACCATTATTCACTTGTCACATACTGCTAAAATTTGTCGAGCCTTCGAAAGAATTTCGGCAGTGCCCTCACCGGGCTCTCTGCGCAGCCAATGGATAGCCGAATTCCTGCGGAACCAGGTCAGCTGCCGCTTGGCATACTTCCGGGATGCCTGCTGCACCAAGGCTGT
>JAFQDY010000220.1 GCA_017399325.1 Oscillospiraceae bacterium | reverse complement strand
TGACCTCGGAAATGGTGGCGGGCGTATGCAAACTGATGAGCAATCTGGACCTGATCTACGCCGCAGCCAAAATGCCCGTCACCGCCCACTGCAACACCACCATCGGTCTGCCGGGGACCCTGTCCTGCCGGCTGCAGCCCAACCACACCACAGACGACCCGGACGGCATCACCGCTTCCACTTTGGAGGGTCTTACCCTGGGCGCAGGTGACGCGGTCATCGGCCTGAATCCCGTTACCGATTCTCCGGAGCAGGTAGGCAAAGTGCTGCGCCGTTTCCGGGAGATCAAGGAACATTGGGAAATTCCCACCCAAATCTGCGTGCTGGCACACGTGACCGCCCAGATGAAAGCGGTCCGGGACGGCGCGCCCTGCGACCTGATCTTCCAATCCATCGCAGGCTCACAGGCCGGCAACGAGGCCTTCGGGTTTTCCGCCCAGACGCTGCAGGATGCCAAGGATCTGCTGCTCACCGACGGCACGGCAGAAGGGCCGAATGTGATGTATTTTGAGATCGGGCAGGGTTCGGAACTGTCCTCCAATGCCCATTTTGACACCGATCAGGTGACTATGGAGGCTAGATGTTACGGCTTTGCCAAGCGGTTCTCTCCCTTCCTGGTCAACACCGTGGTTGGCTTTATCGGACCGGAGTATCTGTACAATTCCAAGCAGGTGATAAGAGCCGGTCTTGAGGACCATTTTATGGGCAAACTCACCGGCATTTCCATGGGCTGCGACTGCTGTTACACCAACCATATGAAAGCCGACCAGAACGACATTGAAAATTTGGCCACACTCCTCACCGTAGCCGGCTGCAACTACTTTATGGGCATTCCCCACGGCGACGACATTATGCTCAACTATCAGACCACCGGTTTCCGGGAGACCGCCGCTTTGCGGGAACTGACAAACAAGACCGCCATTCCGGAATTTGACCGGTGGCTGCATAAAATGGGCTTTTTGGAAAACGGCCGCCTAACCAAAAAAGCCGGCGACGGCTCGGCGCTGCTTTTTTAGTTGTTATGCAGGGACCGTGGTGCTCCGCCGTAGGGACCGGCGTCCTCGACGGTCCATATGCGGTAATTGTTGGACTGTCCGGAGGCCAGTCCCTACAATAGGAGGCCAGTCCCTACAAATGCCAATGGAATAAGGAGAACGCTTATGAACAAACAGGAACTGACCAATCTTGTGGCGGAGATCTTAAGCACAATGAACGCGCCCCAGCCACAAGTGAAGGCAAGCGAATATAAAACTGTGGTCTATAACGACGACCGCCCGGAAGACACCGGCGCGGTGGACGATGTGTCCGCTTTGGACTTGCGAAAACTCTATCTTGTGGACGACCCTGCCGACGAAAAAGCCTACCGCCGCCTGAAAGAACGCACCCCGGCCCGGCTTGGCAGCGGTCGGGCAGGTCCAAGATATAAGACCTTGACAATGCTTAGATTCCGCGCCGACCACGCGGCAGCCCAAGACGCGGTGTTCTCGGAATTGCCCGAGGATTTCGGGGAGAAAAACGGCCTTGTATCCGTAAAGACCCGGTGCAAGGACAAAGACGAATATCTGACCCGCCCGGATTACGGCCGCTGCTTTGACGAGGAAAACGCCGCCAAGATCCGTTCTGCCATTGACCGAACGCCCCGGGTGCAGATCGTTATCGGCGATGGTCTTTCCTCTGCGGCCATTGCCGCCAACGCTATGGATTGCGCCGCCGCCATTCGGGACGGCCTGAAAGTGAAAGGTATCGAGACCGGCAAAGGCATTTTCGTAAAATTCTGCCGGGTAGGCGCAGGGGACGCGGTAGGCGACATCACCGGCTGCGAAGTGGTTTGCGTGTTGGTGGGCGAACGCCCCGGCCTTGTGACCGACAAGAGTATGTCCGCCTATATCACCTATAAGCCCCACACCGGCGTGTCCGAGTCCGCCCGCACCGTGGTGTCAAACATTCACGCCCAGGGTACACCTGCGGTGGAAGCCGGCGCGTATGTGGCGGAACTGATCGACACCATCTTGAAGAAAAAGGTCTCCGGCGTGGGCCTGCATTTGGAGTAGAAGTATGATCCCTGTGAATATCTTAGCCATTCGGTATCTGTCCGCCGCATCCGACTCCCTTTGTAGGGAATTGGGCGCGCCGGAAGGCTACCCCTGTCTGGGCCTCATTACCACCGACTGTGACGACGCCACCTATATTGCCCTGGACGAGGCCACAAAATCTGCCGATGTGCAGGTGTGTTTCGGGTCGAGTTTTTACGCCGGGGCTGCAAACGCGTCCACCCCCTATGCGGGGGAAGTGCTGGGCATTTTATGCGCCACCACTCCCGGGGCGGTGCGCAGCGGTATGGACGCGGCGGTGAGCGCACTGGGGCGGATCGGATTTGAAGCATCAGGCAATGTGCCTTATCTTGCCCATACGGTCAGTAGTTGCGGCAAATTTTTGGCAAAGGAGGCCGGCGTTGCCGAGGGCAGCGCTTTGGCCTATCTGATCGCGCCGCCCTTAGAGAGTATGTATGCTTTGGACGGGGCGCTGAAAGCCGCCGATGTAAAGTTATGTAAACTATATTCTCCCCCCAGCCCCACCAATTTCGGCGGCGGTCTGCTCACCGGCACCCAATCAGCCTGCGCCGCCGCCTGCGCGGCCTTCGCCGACGGGGTGGCCGAGGTGGCGCAGAAACCAAAGGCTTCCCCTTGAGGGGAAGCTGTCGAGCAAAGCGAGACTGATGAGGTGGAATCGTAACACCTCATCCGCCCCTTCGGGGCACCTTCTCCTCAAGGAGAAGGCTTTTTATAAAGGAAGTGTTACTTTGAATTTCGATAAGGATTTACAGGCCCGGCAGCAGGCCCGGGATCTGGCCCGGCAAGCAGAAGATGCCCAAAAGATCCTGGCCCAAATGTCCCAGGAAAAACTGGATGCCATCGTGCGGGCTGTTTCTTCCGCCTTTGCCGCATCGGCGGCGGAACTGGCGGAACTGGCGGTGCAGGAAACAGGATTCGGCAATGTCAGTGATAAAATCACCAAGAACGAATTTGCCTCCAAGACCCTGCTTTCCGCCATTGACAAAAAAACCTGCGTGGGCGTATTAAAGGAAGACCCCCGGGAAAAACTATGGGAAATCGGTGTCCCTGTGGGGGTGATCGCCGCCATCATACCCAGTACCAACCCCACATCAACCGTCTGTTACAAGGCGATGATCGCCTTAAAAGCCGGCAACGCCATCGTATTTTCCCCCCACCCCAAAGCCATTGCCTGCACCTTGCGGGCGGCCCAGATCGTGGCAAAGGCAGCGGAGTCTGCCGGCGCGCCAAAGGGGTGTGTGGGTTGTTTGGAGATCCCCTCTATGGCAGGCTGCAAGGAACTGATGGAAGCGCCGGAAACCCGGCTGATCTTGGCAACCGGCGGACCGGCTATGGTGAAAGCCGCCTACTCCTCCGGCAAACCGGCCATCGGCGTAGGCGCAGGCAACGGCCCGGTGTATATCCACCACTCGGCAGATGTGAAAAAGGCCCTTGCGTGCATTTTGCAGTCGAAAACATTCGACTATGGCACAGTTTGCGCCTCGGAGCAGAGCATCATCGTGGAAGCGGCTATGGAGCAAGCGGTAAAACAAACCGCCGCCCAGCTGGGCTTCTATTTTATGAACACCCAGGAGGCTGGCTGCCTTGCCAAGTTGCTGTTCAAGCCAAACGGCACGCTGAATCCGGAGATCGTGGGGAAATCCGCAACGGTTTTGGCGGAAAAAGCGGGCTTTGCCGTACCGGCATCCACAAAAGTGCTGGTGGCAAGGGAGCAGGAAGCCGGCCCCACCCGACCCTATTCTATGGAAAAACTATGCCCGGTGCTGGCGTTTTTCGTAATGGAGTCGGAAGATGCTGTGCTTGCCAAAGCCATTGAAGTGCTGATCCACGAAGGCAGCGGCCACACATTCGCTATGCACGCGGAAGATGTGGCCGTAGTGCGGAAGTTTGCGGCCCAGATCCCCGTATCACGGTTTTTGGTGAATACCCCGGCGGCATTGGGCGGCATTGGTGCAACCACAGCCCTGTTCCCGGCGCTGACGCTTGGCTGCGGCGCAGTGGGCGGCAGTTCTTCTTCCAACAACATCTCCCCCATGGATCTCATCAATATCCGGCGGGTGGCATGGGGTACGGAAGATATGGCAGACACCCCCGTCTGCCCCACCTGCGACGAAAATCTGCTGGAAATTCTAACCGCAAAAATTTTAGAACGACTGAAATAAAGGAGCAAATCTTATGAACACAAATTCTCTTGGTATGATCGAAACAAAAGGCCTGATCGGCGCAATCGAGGCGGCTGACGCCATGGTGAAATCCGCCAATGTCCAACTGGTGGGCAAAGAGCAGGTAGGCGGCGGTCTTGTGACCGTGATGGTGCGGGGCGATGTGGGTGCGGTAAAAGCCGCCACCGACGCCGGCGCTGCTGCCGCGGAAAAGGTGGGCGAACTGATCTCCGTCCATGTGATCGCCCGTCCCCACACGGAAGTGGACAACATTCTGCCCAAGGGCCGTTTGGGGCAGACCCCTCCCGCAAATCCTGCTAAATAATGCTTTTTGACGGAAAAGCCGCCCGGGATAATGTGCGCAACCGTGACGGCAAGCGGGTGTTTTATCTGGGAAAAGGCGACCAACTGACCTCGGAAGCCAGAGATTTTCTCACCCGGGAACGGATCGAGATCCTGCCCGCCACCGAGGCAAAACCCGACCGCTACCGGCTGCTGGGCGGCGGATATATGGAAGAAAAGCCGGAGCATATGACCCATTTGAACGGGGAATTTTTGGTGATGAAGACCCACCCCCGGATCGCATTTCGGGGGGCGGTGGACACGCTGGAAGCGGAACTGCTTTTGTGCTGCGCCGCTGCCACCGGTATGTTCCGCACCCAACTGGAGGAGGCCCTTTCCTATACCCGTTTTCTATTGGGGCAGGAGGTTTTGGATGCGCCGGTAAAAGCGGTGGCGCTGGGCGGTATGGACGATGCAACCCTGCGCAAGCGCAGCCATTTTCCACAGGAATTTTACGGCCAGCCACACTTTATGCCCAGCCCGGACGACAGCCCCCTTCTTTTGCAGGTAAACCGGGCCCGGTGCGCCGCCCGGGCAGCGGAACTTGCGGCAGTTGCGGCCTTTTATGACAGCCGGGAAGACCTGCTGCGGGCATTCAACCGGCTGAGCAGTTTTCTGTATCTCGTTATGATCCAACTGAAAAAGAATGTGTAGGGGCGAACTGTGTTCGCCCGCGAGCGTCGGAAATCGAGAGTTGAGAACGGAGAATTGCGGACAAGCAATGCTCGCCCCTACGAACACCTTGCAAGGGGATTCCATAAGGGGGATGAGGCAGAAAACCTTGTTTGCAGAATTTGTTTATGCCGAATCCCCCTTTGGTCGTGGGAGGGGTCCGGGTTCCGTTTGCGGTGCCCGGTGCGCGCCTTGCCGCAGTAGCGCCTGCGTTGCT
>JAFQDY010000219.1 GCA_017399325.1 Oscillospiraceae bacterium | reverse complement strand
GAGCCGGAGTCGAACCAGCAGTCCAGGGTGTCGGTCTCCTTGGTGAAGGTCTTGCCGCCGCAGTGGGGGCAGGTGAAGCCATCGGGAATCAGTTCCATAGCCTCTTTTTCAAACCAAACATTGGAGCCATATTCGTCAAACAGTTTGGAGATCTTTTCAATAGATTCGGGGGTAGAAACAGGCTTGCCGCAGTCGTTGCAGTAGAACACAGGAATGGGCAGACCCCAGCGACGCTGACGGGAGATACACCAATCGGCACGCTCGCGGATCATACTGACCATACGGTCTTCGCCCCAGGCAGGATACCACTGGACATTTTCAATGGCCTTAACAGCCTGATCCTTAAAGGATTCCACAGAGCAGAACCACTGGGGTGTTGCCCGGAAGATAATGGGCTTTTTGCAGCGGTCGTGGTGGGGGTAGGAGTGCATGATCTGCTCGGCGGCATAGAGCATACCGCTTTGTTTCATATCCTCCAAGATCACCGGGTTGGACTCCTCGGTCTTAAGGCCTGCATACTTGCCGGCGTAGTCGGTGTGGCGGCCGTAATCGTCAACAGGAACGATCAACTCAATGCCGTAGCGCATACAGGTCTGATAGTCGTCTGCGCCGAAACCGGGGGCGGTATGAACGCAGCCTGTACCGGAATCCATGGTGACATACTCGGCATTTACCAGACGGCTGGTCTTGTCCAGGAACGGATGCCGGGCGGTCATATTCTCGAAGAAACTGCCGGGGTAGGTGGCCAGGATCCGATAACCGGTGTAGCCGCCAATGCCCATAACTTTCTCGCACAAAGCCTCTGCCACAATGAAGATCTCGTCGCTGTAGTCCGGCTGGACCAGTACATAGTTATCCCGGGGGTGCAGGCAGATGGCCATATTGCCGGGCAGCGTCCAGATGGTGGTGGTCCAA
The DNA here is from genome assembly GCA_017399325.1 of Oscillospiraceae bacterium. Taxonomy (GTDB): domain Bacteria; phylum Bacillota; class Clostridia; order Oscillospirales; family Oscillospiraceae; genus Faecousia. The sequence continues at coordinate 720 of JAFQDY010000219.1, read as the reverse complement.
ATGACAAAATACGCCTTGCGCAGATCGAACTGGGACAGTTTGCCCAGATCGTCGTTCACAGGGAACTTCACATAAACGGAAGTACAGGGATCGTCCTTATACTCAATGTCAGCCTCGGCAACAGCCGTGGCGCAGGCCGGACACCAGGTAACCGGCTTCAAACCCTTGTAAATGAAGCCCTTGTCGAACATCCTGCCAAAGACTTTTACTTCCTGGGCCTCAAAGTGCTTATCCATAGTGCGATAGGGTCGTTCCCAGTCGCCCACAACGCCCAGCCGGCGGAAACCGCCCATCTGCTTTTGAATAAAGTCCTCGGCGAAATCTTCACAAGCCTTCCGGAATTCCGGTACGGACATATCCCTGTTCAATTTCTTCTTGGAATTTTCGATGGCCCGCTCAATGGGCAGACCGTGGTTATCCCAGCCGGGCACATAGGGGGTGTAGTAACCCATCATAGCGTGGCTGCGGACGATAAAGTCCTTCAGGGTCTTATTCAGGGCGTGGCCCATATGAATGTAGCCGTTGGAGAAGGGAGGGCCATCGTGCAGAACGAAGGGGGGCAGATCCTTGTTCTTCTCCAGCATCAGTTTATAAAGATCCTGCTCGTTCCAGCGCTCCAGCATACCCGGCTCGCGCAAGGGAAGACCCGCTTTCATAGGAAAGTCGGTCTTCGGGGTGATAATGGTGTTTTTATACTCCATTTGGAAGTACCTCCACAGT
>JAFQDY010000218.1 GCA_017399325.1 Oscillospiraceae bacterium | reverse complement strand
TGTATGTACACAAAGTCCTTGCCATCTTCCAGCAGGGCCTTCACCGCCGCATTGGCCTTGCCGTATTTCTTCGCTTCCTCATAGGCTTTTTTCGCCCATTGGCCGGTAACAATGTAGTCAGCAACGCCGTTCTTCATCAGATTCATAGGAATCATAGCAAACTGCTGAGAAGCGCCACCCTGCAGGAACAGGACCTTATAGTTGTCGGGAATGTTCATTAAGTCCCGCAAGTCTGCTTCAGCCTCATCAATGATCTGTTGATAGGCCTTGGAACGGTGGCTCATTTCCATAACGGACATACCGGTGCCCCTATAATCAAACATTTCATTGGCAGCTTCCTGCAAAACCTCCTCGGGCAATACTGCAGGACCTGCAGAGAAATTATATACTCTAGCCATTTTCATTTCCTCCTAGTTAATTAACGATTCAATCAGGCAATAACCATTTCCCAGGTAATTGCCGGTCTGCATTGCATTTTTCTCCGAAAATGCGGTGTTACTGTTGTTGCTAACCCGCGAATCAAACAAGACATACGGCACAGGATCAGATGTATGGGTTCGAAGGCAAATGGGTGTGGGATGATCGGGCAACACCAGAATCCTGTAATCCTCATTTGCTTCATCCAGCGCCCTTTTCACAACCGCAATGATCTGTTCGTCAATATGTTCGATGGATTCCACCTTGTGATAAAGGTTGCCCTGGTGACCCATTTCGTCAGGTGCTTCCACATGTATGTACACAAAGTCCTTGCCATCTTCCAGCAGGGCCTTCACCGCCGCATTGGCCTTACCAATATAATTGGTATCCAACGAACCGGTGGCACCCTCCACATTCACCACATCCATACCGGAACCGCAGGCAATGCCCTTAAGCAGGTCAACGGCAGAGATCATTGTTCCGGAAAGGCCGGTTTTCTCCTTGAAGTTCTGCAGAGAGGGTTTTGTACCAGCGCCCCAGAACCATAGGGAGTTTGCTTTGTTCTTGCCCTCTTTCGCCCGCTGGATATTCAGCGGATGGTTATTGAGCACATCAAAACTCTTTCTCATCATCTCACGGAACAGTTCATTTTCCGGCAGGAAAGGCCCAATTACCTGTCCCAAGTGGTCATGGGGTGCTTCCATTTCCAGAATCTCGCCCTTATCCCAGATGGTAATATGGCGATAACTGGTACCATTGTAGAAACGGAAAACATCATTTTGAAATGCTTCGCGAACAGAATCCATCAAAATGGCAGCATCTTCCGAAGAGATCTCGCCGGAACTGTGATCCAAAATCGTCTTGTTCTCATAGGGTTCCTCTTCAGAAAGCGTTACGATGTTACAGCGAAATACCACATCGGTATCCTTCATAGAAACACCAACACTAAGCGCCTCCAGCGGTGATCGACCGGAATAACAGGTTGCTGGGTCGTATCCCAGAACAGACAAATTGGCCACATCACTGCCAGGCTTCATAGAATCCGGAACGGTCTTAACCATACCCATTGTTCCTGAGGATGCAAGGAAGTCCATACAAGGTGTTTTCGCAAATTCCAACGGTGTTTTGCCGCCCAATTCCGCAATCGGAACATCCGCCATTCCATCAGCAAGTACAATCACATATTTCAAGACGATCCCTCTTTTCACTGTCTTTAAGTGGCGTACAAATGTATTTATCTATATTAACACCATTTGCATCAAATTACAACAAAAAAATGAAAATCGGCACTTTCACAAAAAAATAGCAAGTATTTTCATTTCATTTGGAAATCATAACAAAAGCCCTTGGCATAGATATACAATGCCAAAGGCTTTTTTACACATTGTCGATTATACGATTTGAATTTTATAATGCTCCAGCCAGAAGTTGATCTGTAGCATATAAGCGATGGTTTGCGGAAGTTTCATAAGTTGCCCATACCACGGCCAGGTCAACTCAGCGCCTGACAACTGCTGCAACGCAGATTTATCTACGATCCCGAAGATGGGCGCATCCACCCTTGCAAGCAATTCCTTCAGCATGTGGCTTACCGCTTGCAAATACTGCGGATCATATGTTTTTGGATAGGGACTCTTCTTCCGCCACAGGACTTTCTCCGGTAGAACGCCTTCCATTGCATAACGCAGCAATCCTTTTTCTTTGTTGTTATAATCCTTGTACTCCCAGGGTACGCCGTATAGATACTCAGCAATTCGATAGTCGCAGAACGGCACGCGCACCTCCAAACCGCAGGCCATACTCATTCTGTCCTTACGGTCCAGAAGGGTTTGCATAAACCAGGTTTGGTTGAGATTTACCATCTCTTTCATGCGTCTTTCTTGCTCAGATGTTCCCTGTAATATGTCGCATTCGTTAATCGTTTGTAAATATTGCTCATTTACAAACGATTCCGGATCAATGCTTTGTTTGATATCCGGATGAAGAACCGCTTCCCTCTGTTTTGTGTTCTGCGCCCAAGGAAAACCGTTTAATGCGCGAACCTCCGGGTCACGATACCACGGGTACCCGCCGAATATCTCGTCAGCGCACTCGCCTGACAACGCAACCTTGACTTCTCTACGAATTTCCCGACAAAATACCAACAGTGAAAAATCCACATCCGCCATTCCCGGTAAATCACGGGCAATTGTAGACTGTTCCAAGGCATCAATCAGGTCTTTCCAATCTAAAACAGTTCTATGATGCTTGCTTCCAAGGGTTTCTTGCATAAGTGTTATAAAGGAATTGTCGGAATTCGGTTGGAACTTCCCCGGAACAAAGTAGCGGTCATTGTTTTCATAATCCACAGAGAATGTGTCCAATTTTTCATTGTTTTTGCCAAGTTCCGCAGTGCACACAGCAGAGATCAAACTGGAATCCAATCCGCCGGAAAGAAATGTGCCGATTGGCACATCCGATACCATCTGTCTGCGGATGGCATCGGTAACCAGATATCGGACACATTCAGCTGTTTCCTCAAAGGTTTCTGTGTGTTCCCTGTCCCGCAATTTCCAGTATTGCCACCACTTCCAGTTACCGGCATTATAATAACCGCAGCAACCGGGCTTCAGTTCATAGATATCTTTAAAAACGCCGCTTCCGGGAATCCGTCCCGGACCGAGCAAGAGAATTTGCGCTGCACCTTCCCTGTCCAATTGTCTTGGCATATTAGGGTATTCCAGCAATGTTTTGATCTCAGATGAAAACAGGAGTCCACCCATAGCGTATGTATAAAAGAGCGGTTTAACACCCATTCTGTCCCGGGCAAGAAACAAGCGTCTTTTCCGTTTCTCCCAGACACCAAATGCAAAAATACCGTTTAATTTATGAACGCACCCATCTTTCCATTGGGCGTACGCATGCAGCACGACCTCTGTATCGCTGTGGGTCAGAAAATCATGCCCCAATCCGGTTAATTCGCTACGCAGTTCGTCGGTATTGTACAATTCTCCGTTGTATGTAATCACATAGGATTCATCGGTTTGATCCAACGTCATTGGCTGCGATCCGCCCACCGGGTCTACAATTGCCAGTCTGCTATGCAGTAGGCAACATTCCCGCTCCATAAAAATACCGGTTCCATCCGGCCCACGGTGAAGCATACTCTTTAACATACGGTCTAAAATATGCGCATCAAATGGCAGTCCCAATATTCCGGCGATTGCACACATATCCCCCAACTCCTTTCAATCCCTACATTCTATGCGATTTGTTCAAAAAATTGCATAGTTTTTTGTCAGCGTGACATACTGTAATGGGTGATATTTATGAAAGGTAGCAAAGACATTCTTTCTTCAATTTTAAAAACAACACAAATGGGACAGATCGGCATCCGTAGCATTATGAATATGCCATTAAGATCCGGTCTGCGCAAAGAACTGACCTCGCAACTTCGTGAATACGATGCGTTCGAACAAGAGGCTCACGGCATTGCTGCATCCCGTGGCTGGGAGTTAAAGGAACTTGACCCGGCGATCAAAGGAATGACCAATATGATGACACGTACTAGATTATCATTCGGCGATGTAGATTCCAAAGCCGCAGCAATGATGATCCAAGGAAACACACGTGGCATTATCAAGGGTTATAAGAACCTGAACCAGTTTCCTCCCTCAGATCAACGGGTGTCCAACCTTGCTCACAAACTGATTGATTTTGAAGAAACCAACAACCGTCAACTCCAGGGGTTCCTGTAAACCCCTGGAACTTTCTTTTATGTTCCTGCATAGCATAAACCGAAACATGAAAGGAGGAGATGTTCTGTCCGCTACAGGTTACATACAAGTACGCGCATTTGAAAGTTATGCTCAAATCCCTTTGAAGGATGTAGCAGTGTCCATCACAGACGCCAGTGGCGGCGCAATCGCCTTACGTCTGACAAACCGAAGTGGCGCGCTGGATACGCCGGTTGCGATCGAAGTTCCTGATTTGCAGGATAGTCAAAGTCCAAATATAGGTATCACCCCATACACCGTGGTAAATCTATACGCCAGACTGGAAAATTATGAAGCAATCGAAATTGAGAACCTTCAGATCTTTGCAAACACCACAACTGTTCAAAACCTTGAAATGATACCACTTTCAGAACTTCCAAATTCCTGGAACAAGTTGGAAGTATTTGATACACCACCACAGAATTTATAGGAGGTACATATGCCAACAGTAACACCTTTTGTACCCCAAAGAATCACTGTTCATATTGGACCGCCTGCGTCCAGCGGCGAGAATGTAACTGTTTCTTTTTCTGACTATGTCAAAAATGTCGCCTCCAGCGAGATCTACCCAACGTGGGATGAAAGCGCGCTCAGAGCAAATATTTTAGCAATTGTTTCCTTCGCACTCAACAGAGTGTACACCGAATTCTACCGTAGCCGTGGATACGATTTTGATATAACCAGTTCAACGGCATACGACCAGTTTTTTGTAAAAGGACGCAGTTATTTTGATAGCATCTCCCGACTGGTAGATGAGTTGTTTAACGACTATTTGCGAAGACCAGGCTTTGTAGAGCCTTTGGCTGCAAAATTCTGCAACGGAACAACTGTCACCTGCGAAGGCCTCAGCCAATGGGGAAGCCAGAATCTGGCCCAGCAAGGCTATAACTCAACGCAGATCCTACGCAGTTATTACGGAAATGTAGAGACCGTTCTCAATGCACCTATTCGCGGTATCACCTCATCCTACCCCGGTACACCACTTCGAGTAGGCAGTACCGGTCCGAATGTGGTCATCCTGCAAGTTTCCTTAAACCGGATCGCCCAAAACTATCCTGCGATTCCAAAAATTCCTGTCGTTGACGGCATATTTGGCAGCAGGACCGAAGCAACAGTTCGGGCATTTCAGCAAATATTCGGATTAACTCCTGATGGGATCGTCGGTCCTGCAACCTGGTATGAGGTCGTTCGTCTGTACACTGCCGTTACCTCCCTCTCAGAATTGCGTAGTTCCGGACAGCAGTTTTATGCGATCAACTGGTCCCCTCCAAATTCCCTGCAGTCCGGCGATACCGGCGAAAAAGTAAAACAATTACAGTATATGCTATCTGTATTGTCTGCATATATCTCTGAGATTCCTCCCCTATCTGTCGATGGGATCTATGGACCGGCAACAAGGGCCGCCGTACTGGCAGCGCAACGCAGATTTAGATTGCCGGAAACCGGAACAGTGGACGCCACGACCTGGGATGAAATTTATGACCAGTATGCAGGAATCGAAAACACATCACTGCGTAACGGTGAACCATTCCCAAGAACCAATAATACATCAGCAAATCAGGCTGTTCCGGCAGGTAATTTCAGAAGAAATGGCACAACAACACAATCATCCCGAACAAACTACGCCAGAACAACCACAATGACGCAATTCCCCGGCCGTGATCTAAGCATCGGCGGTCAAGACCCCGTTCGGCAGGAGGTGGTCAGATGAGACCTAACGAGTCTTTTGTAGAGCAACCGATCAGAAGTTTGCAAACTATGCTGCGGGTCATTGCCGAAGACGACAACAGATTGCCGACTCTAGTTCCCGACGGAATATACGGACCTTCCACTATGCGCTCTGTTTCCACATTTCAGCGTTTGTACGATCTGCCGGTGACAGGCGTGACGGATCAATCCACTTGGGATAAAATCGTCGCGGTATATGAACCGGCGTTGATTCGTGTTGATAAAGCAGAGCCTATTGAGATCATCCTGGAACCCGGGCAGGTGTTTCGAATCGGAGACAGCAATGCATACATTTATCTGCTGCAAAGCATCCTGATCCAACTGTCAAACGATAATCCAACTATCATAAGACCGGAACATAACGGCGTGTTTGACGATCCCACAAGTGAAGCGCTGGCGGCATTTCAGTTTCTTGCAGGTTTGCCTGCCACCGGGGAACTGGATAAGGTTACATGGAAGTATCTTGTAAAACACTTTACACTCAGCGCCAACCGACAAACGGCCTGCAGAAATTGTTAATATGACATCTAACATATAAATTTCTCTTGATTTAATCAAAAAATGGCATATAATACAAGTATAGGTGCGTAAGCCGGAGGAATACACGAATGCGGATAAAAGACTGGAAAAAAGAGGTATTTACCATACCGAATCTACTGAGCCTGTTTCGGCTTGCTCTGATTCCCGTGTATGTTGCAATATACCTGAATGCAAAGAGCAGCGCGGATTATTATCTGGCTGCAGGAATTTTAGCGGTGTCTTGCCTTACAGACC
>JAFQDY010000217.1 GCA_017399325.1 Oscillospiraceae bacterium | reverse complement strand
GCTGGAGTTTCGCCGGTTTGATACGGCGTTTGCCAGTGTCCTGCTTCAGATAACCGCCTGCTTGCAGTTCCTGGCGAATTTCCTCCAGTTCCGCATCGGTTTCTGCCCGATTCAGTTCGTCCAGCACACTTTGCAGATAGGTAAGTTCCTGCTGACCCAATTCGATCTGCCGGGTCAGTTCCTTTTCTGCGGTTTTCATACGGGCGTAATCTTTGTAGTATTTAGCCGCATTCTGCTGAGGGGAAAGGGTGGGGGACAGAGGAATTTCAATCTCTTCCATATTCTCTGAGTAAAAGTCCTCCGCCATTACCTTGGTCTGTCCCTTTTGAATTTTGTGAATGTTGGCAGTGAGAATATCGCCCAACTGACGAAGCCGCTCCCGCTGGGTGCTTTCCTGCAGTTCTTTTTCCTGAATGGCAAGTTTCTTACGCAACCGCTGGCAGAGATTTTGCACATTTTTTCGCACGCTTTGGCCCTTTTGCCGCATAGCATCTTTGCGGTCACGAACTGTATAGAAACCGTCCAATAGTTGGCCGAAGGAATCAACCTGGGAGCAAGAGCCGTATTGCCGAATGGGGCAAAAAGCAAATTGCTTGGGCGTGCCGTCGGGCGCGGTGTAAAGATAGGGGGCAGGGTGCCCCAAATGCTCCCGGAAGAATAATTCCAGTTTCTCAGCAACGGCAGAAACATCCAAATCTGTTACACGGGTATCCACATCACCGGCTGCAAACAGAGCCGCTTCCCGGCACACAAGGGGAGATAGCCCTCCAAAAGTGTCCATCAAGCGGTCGGCCAGAATATCCGCACCATCGCCTTTTAACAGACCTTCAAAATCAGAAAATTCCGCAGGATTTTGCTTGCCGATTTTGTCGGGCATCTGGTAATACATACCGGGCAGAGCCGGCCGCTTGGCGGTTTCGTCCAAACCGACCCGCCGCAGGCAATCGATGATCCGGTCATCTGCACCCAAAAGGTACAAATTGCAAGTCCTGCCCATCAGTTCGGCCACCAGTTTCTTCTGTACCGCATCGCCCATTTCGTCAATGCAGTCAAAGGTGAATGTGGCGCAGCGCTCCATCGACGGCTGGGTTACTTCAGCCAGCCGCGCGCCCATCAAATGCTTGCGCAGCAGCATACAAAACATCGGCGGTTCAGCCGGATTCTCGGGGTTGGACGCAGTCAAGTGCAGACGAGGTGCGGTGGGATTCATACCGAACAGCAGTTTTTGCCGGGCAGTGGGGCTTTTTAGGTGCAAAAGCACCGTATCCCGGCCGGGCTGATGGATCGTTTCAATGCGCGCACCGGTTAAGGTTTCCCGAATTTCCGACAAAACTGCGGTTAAAACAAATGCATCAAAAGCCATTTAAGCGTCCTCTTTCATTATAATGGCGAACAGTTCGTTTAGCCGCCCAGTGCGGCCAAGCAGGTAAAGCGCCCCGAACAGCGCCTCCAATCCGGTTGCCTTGGCATATTCTGCCCGGGTTGCGGACTTGGGGGAGGCGTGGGTGTGGGCATTCTTGCCCCGACGGAAAAAGTCCAGTTCTTCCTCGGTCAAAAAGGGCTTCAACTTGTCCGCAAAAGCGGCTTGTGCTGGCGCTTTTACAAGGCTGACGGTGTCCTTATGCAGTTTCAGAACAGTTTGTTCACCGGACGCGCACAGATGGGCCCGGCACATCAGTTCATAAACCCCGTCGCCAATGTGGGCAAGCCCTAGGTTGGAAATGGCATTGACCTGTTGGAGAGTCAGATCCATTTGAAAATAATTTTCCAAAACAATGCTCCTTTATGGCAAAAATGGCAACTGTAAAAGTTGCCATTTTAAGCCGGTTATTCCGATTATTTTGCGGTGGTGGAAGACCGCAGAGTCACGTCGTGGTAGCCGCCTTCTACAATAGAGACGGAGGATACCAACGTCATCTTGGCGTTCTTCTGCAGGTCGGGAATTGTCAGTTCACCGCAGTTGCACATAGTGGATTTTACCTTGTAAAGGCTGGCTTCCACATTGTCGTGCAGAGAGCCTGCATAAGTAACATAGGAGTCAACGCCTTCTTCAAAAGTCAGTTTGGTGTTGCCGCCCAGATCATAGCGCTGCCAGTTGCGGGCGCGGTTGCTGCCTTCGCCCCAGTACTCTTTCATATAAGAGCCATTCACCAGCACCTTGGGGGTGGGGGATTCGTCGAAGCGGGCAAAGTAGCGGCCCAGCATCAAAAAGTCTGCGCCCATAGCCAGTGCCAAAGTCATATGGTAATCGTGAACGATGCCACCGTCGGAGCAGATGGGCACATAAAT
>JAFQDY010000216.1 GCA_017399325.1 Oscillospiraceae bacterium | reverse complement strand
TTGGGCGTGTTCATCGGTACAGTCCTCCAAGGCACAAAGTATACAGTAAAATGATATGAAATTTCATAGCATTTGTCAAGGGATATTTCCACTGGTGCAAATATCCCAACGCAAAAAAAGAGCGGACCAAAGTCCGCTCTTTTGATTATTTTGTTTCCATCAGTTTTTCAAGGGCTGCCAGTTTCAGACAGGTACAGAAAACGTCCATTGCCTTCTCCAGTTCGTCAACGGGAGGCAGGCTGGGTGCGATACGGATATTGCTGTCCTGAGGGTCTTTGCCATAGGGGAAGGTTGCGCCGGCACCGGTCATAACCACACCCGCTTCTTTGCACAGGGCAAGGGCTCTCTTTGCAGTGCCGGGCATTGTGTTGAAACTCACGAAGTAACCGCCCTTGGGCGCCACCCAATTGCCGAAACCACAGGGTGCGATCTCCTTGTCCAGCATATCGAGAACCATTTGGAACTTGGGGCCCAGCACGGTGGCATGCTTTTTCATAATTTCCAAAGTGTGGGCCTTGTTCTTCAGGTACTTTACATGGCGCAACTGATTGATCTTATCATAGGAAATGATCTGAACACCCATAATATCCAGCATATAAGCAATGTTTGCCTCAGAAGAAGCCACAACAGAGATGCCGGCACCTGGGAATGTGATCTTGGAAGTAGAAGCAAACTCATAAACCATATCGGGATTACCTGCTTTCTTGCAGATGGAGATAATGTCCGGGAACTCTACATATTCGCCGCAGAATTCGTGTACGCAATAGGCATTATCCCACATAATGGTAAAGTCGGGCGCTGCCGCCTTCAAATTTGCAAGACGGTCGATGGTTTTGTCAGAGTAAATGATGCCGTCGGGGTTGGAGTACTTGGGTACACACCAGATACCCTTGACCTGCGGATCTTTCACATACTGCTCAACCACATCCATATCAGGGCCTTCTGCGGTCATAGGAACGGTGATCAGTTCTGCGCCAAAGGATTCAGTAACTTTAAAATGGCGGTCATAACCAGGGCTGGGGCAAAGGAACTTCACAACATCTTCCTTGCTCCAGGGACGCTCACTATGGGTCAGACCGTGGGTGTATGCGCGGGAGATCAGATCATACATCAGATTCAAACTGGAAGAACCGCCGACGATCGTCTGCTCAGGCCTGCAACCCAGCACATCTGCCCAGTATTCCCTTGCGGCAGGCAAGCCGGCCAGTTCACCGTAGTTTCTGGCATCTATACCGTCAACAAGGCATTCCTTGGGGTCAACAAGGCAGGTCAAAATGTCATTGACCAGATCCAGCTGGCTTGCAGCAGGCTTGCCTCTGGCCATATTCAGTTTCAGTTTCTGCTCTTTGCAAGACAAAAAGTGTGCATAGACGGCATCGTAATGTGCCTGAAGTTGCTCCTTGGTCATATTGAGATAGTTCATATCGTTCCCTCTTTCCTTTTTACTTTTCAATACTATACAGTTTTTTCCGTCAAAATGCAAGACATTTATTACGACGATGCAGCAATATTTTCATTGTGCCCAAATTATAGGAATCACACGAAATATTCCTTGCATTTTGGTTGGTAATGGAATAGAATAAAAAGATAAATCACTGTTCATTTGAAAGGTTGTGAATGTTATGAGTGAGATTTTGAATGTGCCTGAAATTTTCGGAATTGATGTTTTTAACGAAGTTTGTATGAAGCAACGTCTGCGTCCGGAGATTTTTAACGCCTGGAAGAAGTGCATTGAAAATAATACACAACTTGAACTGGATGTTGCCAACGAGATTGCCGAGGCAATGAAGAATTGGGCAATCGAAAAAGGCGCCACCCACTACACCCATTGGTTCCAGCCTATGACCGGCATCACTGCAGAAAAGCACGATTCGTTCATCTCACCAACAGATGACGGTCGGGTCATTATGGAATTTTCCGGCAAATCTTTGGTTCGGGGTGAGCCGGACGCCTCTTCCTTCCCTTCCGGCGGTCTTCGCGCCACCTTTGAGGCCCGGGGATATACCGCGTGGGATCCCACTTCCTTTGCATTTTTGAAGGATAACAGCCTTTACATCCCCACCTGTTTCTTCTCATTCACCGGAGCTGCTCTGGATAAGAAAACACCCCTGCTTCGTTCTATGGATGAAGTATCCCGCGAAGCGGTGCGTATTTTGCGTCTGTTTGGCGATATGGAAACCAAGCGCGTATCCGCTTGCGTCGGTGCAGAACAGGAGTATTTCCTGCTGCCGAAGGATATGTATGCCAAACGGGAAGACCTGCGTTTGACTGGTCGTACGCTGTTTGGCGCACTGCCTCCCAAGGGACAGGAATTGGATGACCATTACTTCGGTACGATCCGCACCCGGGTCTCCAATTTTATGCAGGACTTAGACGAACAACTTTGGCGCCTGGGCATTCTTTCCAAAACAAAGCACAACGAAACTGCCCCATGCCAGCACGAAATCGCTCCCATTTATACCAACGCAAACAGCGCTTGCGATGCAAACCAGATCATTATGATGGTTATGAAAAAGTGCGCAGCAAAGCACAATTTGGTCTGCCTGCTTCACGAAAAGCCTTTTGCCGGCGTGAATGGCTCCGGCAAGCACAACAACTGGTCGCTTTCCACAGACACCGGGGTCAATCTGTTCAGCCCCGGTAAAACGCCCCGGCAGAACGCATTGTTCCTTGTGTTCCTTGCGGCATTTATCAAAGGCGTTGACGAATATCAGGACTTCCTGCGTTGCACCGTTGCATCTGCCGGTAACGACAACCGCCTGGGTTCACACGAAGCGCCCCCTGCAATCATTTCCATTTTCTTAGGTGATGAATTGAGCGCAGTTGTGGATTCCATTATCAACGGCACAAACTACACCGACCCTGAAAAAAGTGTTATGCGAATCGGCGTAGACGTTCTGCCATCCATCCCCAAGGACACCACAGACCGCAATCGCACCTCTCCCCTGGCCTTTACCGGTAACAAATTCGAGTTCCGTATGTTGGGTTCTTCCCAATCTATCGCCGGACCGAACATCGTTCTGAACACCATCATGGCTGAGGAATTGGGCAAGTTTGCAGACGAACTGGAGCAGGCATCGGATTTTGAATCCGCATTGCAGAAACTTGTTTGCAGGACATTTGCAGAGCATCAGCGGATCATATTTGGCGGAAACGGTTACTCTGAGGAGTGGACAGAGGAAGCCGCCCGTCGTGGCCTGAGTAACTATCCGTCCACCGCAAAGTGCCTTCCCACCTACATCAGCCAGAAGAATATTGATCTTGTGACCAAGCGCGGAATTTACACAGAAGACGAATTCCGGGCAAGATATGAGATCCATCTGGATGCCTATCGGAAGATCGTTTGTATTGATGCAAAGACCTGTATTGATATGGCAATTCATCAGATCCTCCCTGCCGCCTTACACTATAGCCGTGACCTGTGCAAGGGCCTATCCGCAAAAAAGCAGGCCGGCATCTCCGCAAAAGCAGAGTTTGAACTTGCAAACGAGTTATCTGTCAACGCAGATGCGCTTTACGACTACTGCAACGAGTTGCAGGTTGCGCTGGATAACATCCCGCAGGATAAGGAAACTGCCGTTGACTACTGCCACGATGTGATCGTGTCCTGTATGGAGAAATTACGAAACAAAGCGGACCGTCTTGAGCAGTTGACTGATAATTCCTACTGGCCTTACCCCACATATTCCGATTTGCTATTCTACTAAATAATAACGCGCTGCATAGTCTATGCAGCGCGTTTTCTTATTTTCCGGTTGAACCGAATCCGCCGGCAGCCCGCTGGGTGTCGGAAAGTTCCGAAACCTCGTTGAAGGCAGGTGTCAACACAGGTGTGATCACCAGTTGGGCAATGCGTTCACCGTGAACTATTTCTTGAGAAACACTTCCGTGATTGTGAAGCACAACGATGAATTCACCTCGGTAATCGCTATCGATCACGCCGACCTTATTGGCAGGCGCCAGACCCCGCTTACAAGCCAATCCGCTGCGGGCGTAAATGAGTCCTGCATATCCTTTGGGAATCTCCATAGAAAGTCCGGTTGGAATGAATGCAGATGCGCCGGGCGCGATGCAGACCGGTGCATCCAAGCAGGCATAAAGGTCTGCGCCGGCAGCCTCAACGGATCCATATGTCGGCAAAATCGCATTCTCTCTCAATTTTTTAACTGAAATCGTGTTCATAGTGTTCCCCTTTTATGTTTTAAGTTAGATATTTTGTAAGAAATTCACATACCATTTTTGTATATTCCTCGCGTGCCACAAGAAAACTTACGCCGTGTTCCGCACCGTCAACCAGCAGCAACTCCTTCGGGCCGGTACAGGCAGCATAACCCTGTTTTGTCATTTCGCAGGGCACAAAATCATCGTCAACGCCGTGTACCATCAAAACAGGTATCTTGCTGTTCTTCAGGCTGATTCTTGTATCCTCCTGAGTAAAACTGAAGCCGCCAAAGATTCGCGCAAACAGTTCTGCCGCCAATAAAGTCGGTGCTGCAGGCAGATGAATTACATTGCGAAAGACACTTGCCAGAATCTCTTTCGGCGAGGTAAATCCACAATCGGCAATGATACCGCGGACATTATCGGGTAAATTTTTATCTGCAAGGTACAGCATTGTAGAAGCGCCCATAGAAAGTCCGCTGAGAACGATCGGAAAATCGCCGAAATTTTCGTTATGGAAATCGATCCACGAACCCATATCCCGGCTCTCTTTTACGCCAAATGTAATGATCCTGCCTTCACTCTCACCGTGCGCCCGTTGATCCGGCACAAGAATGTTCATACCTAAATTGAAGTACAGATTAAATGCCAGACTAAAGTCCACCAGTTTACTGCTTCGGTATCCGTGAGCAAACAAAATGGTCCCCTTTGGATTCTCAGCAGGCACCCACATGGCATGGAGTTTCAGTCCGTCAAAACTCTCTACATATACATCCTGGGCATTATGTTCCTTCAGAAACCGCTGACCGATGCAGATATTCTCATAATACTTACCGTAAGGTGTTTTCAGAATTTCATCTTCATCCAGCCAGCCAAGTTCCCTGCGACGAACGCAGGCAACCACAAACATATATGCGCCACTGAATAAAATTAACATCATAAATGCAAATAGTACAAAAAGCACGATCGGCATCTGATATACCCCTTCTTTACACGCAAGATTCAATTTCTGTTTATATTATTATACACAAGTCGCCAGAAAATGTAAAGTTTTTGCACATCGCATTTTTCTGCTATCATTCTTGCGAAAAATCGGTTATAATAAAAGAAAATGTGTGAAGGAGAGCGCTATGCCTTATTATTACTACGGTTTTGATATGACTTATGTTTATATCGTACTGCCCTGTTTGCTGCTTGCGATGTTCGCAAGTTTCAGTGTGAACAGCACATTCAAACGCTATTCAAAACAGATATCAACCCGGCGCATTACGGGAAAGGACGCTGCATATCGCGTTTTGCAGGCCAACGGTATTACCAATGTGGAGATCCAGAGGGTTTCCGGCAATTTGACAGACCATTACGACCCAAAGTCGAATGTGATCCGCCTATCCGATTCCGTTTATGACAGCGCATCCACCGCAGCAATTGGCGTTGCTTGCCACGAAGCCGGACACGCAGTCCAATACGCACGGTCCTACTTCCCTATCAAATTGCGCGCTGCCATTATTCCCGTTACCAATATTGGCTCAAGACTTGCCATGCCGCTGATTTTACTGGGTATCCTGTTCGGAACATTGGGCAACTTTTCTTACAATTTGGTATATATCGGTATTGCCTGCTTCTCCCTTAGCCTTGTCTTCCAGTTGATCACTCTGCCTGTGGAATTTAACGCCAGCCGTCGCGCGATGCAAGCAATTCAGGACGCGGATATTCTCACAAGTGAGGAAAGACGCGGCGCAAGAAGGACTCTTACCGCCGCTGCTATGACCTATGTTGCTGCCGTTGCGGTTGCCGCGGCGCAACTTCTGCGACTTGTTCTGCTGTTTGGTGGACGCAGACGCAACGATTAATCCAATATTTTCCGTCCCGGTATTGACATACGGGACGGATTTTATTATACTTTTCTATGGTATGAAAAATATGAAAAGTAGGAGTTGATTGCTGAATATGGCCATTGGTAAGCACATACTCGGAAAAGGCAATTCCCGACGCGTATTCGGCACTTCCAAGGTGGGAGACCGCGGCCAGATCGTGATCCCAAAGGAAGCGCGGGAACTGTTTAATATTCAGCCGGGTGATACACTTCTGATACTGGGTGAGGAAGACAAGGGTCTGATTATTTCCAGACCGGAACTGCTCCGGGACATTGCTGACGAAATTTTTAACAGTAACAATAAGAGGTAGAATTATGGAAGAATTACTGGAACTATATAACACAATGGGTATTAGCCCCGGAGTATACAATTACGGCGAAGAAACCTTGAAAAAATTGCAATCCCGTTTTGCGGACATCGACCGGATCGCAGAGCATAATCAGGCGAAAGTCATTGCCGCAATGCAGAAAAACCATGTCTCTGCTGCCTGTTTTGCTGCGACGACCGGTTACGGCTACGACGATGTGGGCCGCGATAATCTGGAAAAAGTATATGCAGATGTGTTCCACACAGAGGCCGCTTTGGTGCGTCCTCAAATCACTTGCGGCACTCACGCGCTGACTGTTGCGTTGTCAGCCAATCTTTTGCCCGGTGACGAATTGCTCTCCCCTGTGGGTCTTCCCTACGATACGCTGCAGGAAGTTATCGGCATTCGGGAAAGTCCTTGTTCTTTAAAGGAGTATGGTGTTTCTTATCGGCAGGTTGACCTGCTTTCAGACGGAACATTTGATTTTGACGGGATCTGCAAAGCGATCAACGAAAAAACAAAACTGGTAACCATACAACGTTCCAAAGGCTATGCAACCCGCCCCAGTTTTTCCGTAAAACAAATCGGCGAACTGATCGCTTTTGTTAAATCTATAAAAAGCGACATTATTTGTATGGTTGACAACTGCTACGGCGAATTTGTTGAGACCATTGAGCCGTCCGATGTAGGTGCAGATATGGTGGTTGGCAGTCTGATCAAGAATCCCGGCGGCGGACTTGCTCCCATCGGCGGTTATATTTGCGGTACAAACGCTTGCATCCAGCGGTGCGCATACCGTCTTTCCGCACCCGGCTTGGGACAAGAAGTTGGCGCAAACTTAGGTCTGATGCCCGCGTTGTACCAAGGATTCTTCCTTGCGCCTACCGTTGTGGCAGGTGCTGAAAAGGGCGCGATCTTTGCTGCAAATCTGTACGAACCCCTTGGTTTTAAGTGCGTACCCAACGCAACGGAAAGTCGACACGACATCATTCAGGCCGTGGAACTGGGCAGTGAAGAAGGTATGATCGCTTTCTGTAAAGGCATTCAGGCTGCTGCGCCTGTGGATTCTTTCGCCACTCCCCTGCCTTGGGATATGCCCGGTTACAATGACAAGGTGATTATGGCGGCCGGCGCATTTGTGCAAGGTTCGTCCATTGAACTTTCCGCAGACGGCCCGATCCGTCCGCCTTACGCCGTTTATTTCCAAGGCGGTCTTACCTGGTATCACGCAAAATTAGGTATTTTAATGAGCCTGCAAAAGATGGTCGACGCAGGATTGGTAACACTATAAAGAGAGAGGTTTTATTATGAATTGGCTGTTTTTCTCTATTGCAACCGCCCTTTTATGGGGTGTTGCTGAACTGTTTTATAAAAAAGGTGCGCAACCTGACGAAAAATACTCCCACCTGAAGATCTGTGTCTGGGTTGGCGTTGTCATGGGCGCTCACGCGATCTTCACCTTGCTGACACAGGATATCAAATACAATCCAGTTAACCTGCTTCGTTATTTGCCTGTTTCTCTGTTTTACATAGTGTCTATGGCGTTTTCCTATTTTGGAATGCGTTTTTTGGAGGAATCCATTTCAGACCCCATTGAGAACACGGCTGGTGTCATCTGTGTGCTTCTGTTTGCCATCTTTATGGGTGATAAATTCAGCGCACTTACATGGATCGCTGTTGCCGTTATTGGCGTTGGTGTCGTTGGTGTCAGTTATGTGGAAAACCGCGGTGAGACAGTAAGAAAAAAGAAACTGGGCAAAACCCTTGCAATCGTTTCCTTCTGTATGCCCTTCGTATACGCCCTGCTTGATGCATTCGGTACATTCCTTGACGACGCTTTCTTCCTGGTTGATGACGTGGCAAACACTCCCCTTGTAGATGTTACCGAAGAAACCATTGAGGCCGTTGCCAATACCAGTTATGAGTTGACATTTGCCCTGTTCGCTCTCATCCTGTTCATCTTTATGAAGGCTAAGAAAGTAAAGTTTGGTCCCGTAAAGCAAAACAAGGACAAGGTGCTTGCGGCCGTGTTTGAAACTGCGGGCCAATTCACCTATGTGTATGCCCTTGGCGGTGTGGACGCAGTGGCAGCCCCCATTCTTTCCTCTGTTTGTATTGTTTCGCTTCTGCTTTCCCGTATTTTCCTGAAGGAAAAACTTTCCTGGAAGACCTATGCTTTCATTACCGTTGTGATCATCGGCATTCTCTTGCTGGCGATCAGCGAAGAACTCTAAGCAAAACGGCTACCGATCACTCGGTAGCCGTTTTTTGATAGGTTTCAATTAACTTTTGCTTTTCTGCACGCCTTAATTGCTTGATACTATATTCACGTTTCAGCGCATCAGAATGGGATTGACACACTTCCTGATACACAAGTGTTAACGGTGATCTGCCACGGGTGTATTTTGCACCTTTTCCTTCCCTGTGCTGGACAAGTCTGCGGGGCAGATCATCGGTTATTCCCGTATACAAACTGCCGTCTTTACAGGAAAGAATATACAAAACCCATTGTTTCATCACAACTTATCGTTAACGGAGTTGCTCTTCAGCAGGCCGTGCTTGATGTCCCACAACTTTTGGGACAGATCAACATAGTAACTGTGGGGATTGTCAAAACGCTTGACTTCGTCCCACAATTTATCCACCTGCTCCAAGCAATAGGCCCGAACCTGGTGAATGTCGGGACATTGATAGACACGCTTGCCGTTCTTGAAGATCGGAACATGCAGTTCCTTTGCAGTGAAGTCGTAAACTGTCTTTGTTTTCCAAGTTGCCTCGGGATCGAAGATCACCAGATCTTGGGAATCGTCAACCGTTTCATCGTGTACACACAGATAGTCCGCGATAGCCTTGCCGGTATCATTGCCGAAGAAGCGGTAGAGTTTCTTATAGTGGGGGTTGGTGATCTTGCCGATATTCTCGGAAATCTTAATTTTAGGTTGGATCGTTCCATCCTCTTTTTCCACAGCGGTAAGTTTATAAACGCCACCAAAGACAGGCTCGGATTTTGCGGTGATCAAACGCTCACCAACG
>JAFQDY010000215.1 GCA_017399325.1 Oscillospiraceae bacterium | reverse complement strand
GAGTAACCCTCGGAGGAGTCGATACACAGACAGTCAGCGCCGGCTTCCAGCAATGCAGGGACACGCTCTGCAAAGTCGCGAGTATTGATGCCTGCGCCTACCAGATAGCGCTTTTTGCTGTCCAGCAGTTCCTGGGGATTGGCCTTGTGGGAGGCATAGTCCTTGCGGAAAACAAAGTACATCAGACGATCATTCTTGTCCACGATGGGAAGGGAGTTCAACTTGTGATCCCAGATAATGTCGTTGGCTTCTTTCAAGGTGGTTTCTGCAGGCGCGACGATCAGTTTTTCCCGGGGCGTCATAAAGTTGGAGACCTTTTCGGTAATATCCATACGGGAGACCCGGTAATCCCGACCGGTCACGATGCCCAGAAGTTTGCCGGTGGCTGTGCCGTCATCGGTGATGGCCACGGTGGAGAAACCGTTGCGCTCTTTCAGCGCCAAAACATCTGCCAAAGTGGCATCGGGAGTCAGGTTGGAGGCAGAAACCACAAAGCCTGCCTTATAGCCTTTTACCTTGGCGACCATAGCCGCTTGGGACTCAATGGATTGAGAGCCGTAAATAAAACTGAGTCCGCCCTCTTTTGCCAAAGCGATCGCCAAAGTGTCATTGGAAACCGATTGCATAATGGCAGAGGTCATGGGAATATTCAAACTGATAGCCGGTTCTTCCTCACCCTTGCGATACTTGGTAAGGGGCGTGCGCAGAGATACATTGCTGGGGATGCAGTCTTCGGAAGTGTAGCCGGGAATCAGCAGATATTCGCTGAAAGTGTGGCTGGGTTCCGGGTAATAATAGGCCATTTTCTATTCCTCCTGAAATGATGTTTTTCCAAATGTATAAAGTTGTGTCTTATATCATATCACACCCAATGTCTGTTTTCAAGAGTCCATTCGCAGAAAGAAAGCCGAAAATTTTGGAAAACACGGGGCAAATTGATTGCATTTTCACCAAGAAAGTGGTATATTGTAAAATTAGGATAACAGGGCAATTTTATTGCCTTAAGAAAGAAGGAGCCACAAGTATGGCAGTACAGGAAAAAATTCGCAATATCGCAATTATCGCCCACGTTGACCACGGCAAGACCACACTGGTTGACGAGATGCTGAAACAGGGCGGTATTTATCGGGAAAACCAGGCGACCCAGGACCGGGTCATGGACTCCGGTGATCTGGAACGGGAGCGCGGCATTACCATTTTGGCAAAAAACACTTCCGTCCGGTACAAGGATTACAAGATAAACATTGTCGACACCCCGGGCCACGCAGACTTCGGCGGCGAAGTGGAGCGAATCCTTAAGATGGTCAACGGCGTTATTTTGCTGGTGGACGCAGCGGAAGGCCCTATGCCCCAGACCCGTTTCGTGTTGAGTAAGGCCTTGGAACTGGGTCATAAAGTCATCGTTGCGGTGAATAAGGTGGATAAACCCGACGCCCGGATCCACGAGGTAATGGACGAGGTTTTGGAACTGCTTCTGGAACTGGACGCAACCGACGAGCAGTTCAATTCTCCCACGGTTTTCTGCTCTGGCCGTCAGGGTACAGCCAGTTACGGCCCGGACGAACCCGGCACAGATCTTGTGCCGTTGTTTGAAACCATCGTCAACTATGTGCCTGCCCCCGAAGGGGATAAAGATGCGCCTCTGCAGCTGCTGGTTTCTGCCATCGATTACAACGAGTATGTAGGCAGGATCGCCGTGGGCCGTGTGGAGCGCGGTACGATCAAGGTGAACCAGGAAGTTACCATTTGCGACTTCCATAACGAAGAAATCAAGCAAAAGGGCAAAGTGGTTGCCCTCTATACCTATGACGGACTAGGCAAATCCCCGGTGCAGGAGGCATCCGCTGGCGAGATCGTGGCTCTGTCCGGTATGGCGGACATTACCATCGGCAGAACACTCTGCGCCAACGATGCCATCGAGCCGCTGCCCTTTGTGAAGATCAGCGACCCCACCATCGAAATGACCTTTGCGGTCAATGATTCTCCCTTTGCCGGCAGAGAGGGTAAGTTTGTTACTTCCCGCAATCTCCGTGATCGGCTGGAAAAAGAACTGCTGAAAGATGTGTCTTTGCATGTAACAGAGCAGGGAAGTGATGCATTCAATGTGGCGGGCCGCGGTGAAATGCACCTGTCCATTTTGATGGAAACCATGCGCCGTGAGGGCTACGAATTCTCCGTTTCCACCCCCCGCGTGCTGACGAAAACCATCGACGGCAAACTCTGCGAGCCCATCGAGCGTATGGTGGCGGATGTGCCGGAAGAGTGTATGGGTACTGTCATCGAAAAAATGGGCCGCCGCAAAGGCGATCTGCTGTCTATGACCCCCATGGGCGCCCGCTTCCGCTTGGAATTTTTAGTTCCTTCCCGTGGCCTGTTCGGCTACCGGAACGAGTTTTTGACCGATACGAGAGGCGAGGGCATTATGTCCTCTGTCCTTGACAGTTACGCGCCTATGAAAGGTGAGGTGGAGCGCCGCCTGACCGGCTCTCTCATCTCCTTCGAGACCGGCGAAGCCGTTACCTACGGCCTGCACGCGGCGCAAGAGCGTGGCGCGCTGTTCATCGGCCCCGGTACGCCGGTCTATGCCGGTATGGTGGTCGGTATTTGTAGCCGTAACGAGGATATGACCGTCAACGTCTGCAAAAAGAAGCAACTGACCAATATGCGCGCCTCCGGTTCTGACGAAGCCCTGCGCCTGACCACCCCCAGAATCTATTCTTTGGAGCAGTGTCTGGAGTTTTTGGCAGACGATGAGATCCTCGAATGCACACCCAAGAGCCTGCGTATCCGCAAGCGTATTTTGGATCATAGCCAGCGTATGCGTGAACTGATGAAAAAGCGGGCCGGACAGGAGTAAACAATGAAACGAATTCTCACCATTCAGGACTTGTCCTGCGTGGGGCGGTGCAGTTTGACGGTTGCCCTGCCGATTCTTTCGGCAATGGGTATTTCCTGCAGCGTGCTGCCCACGGCGGTGCTTTCCACCCATACGGGATTTCCCGAACCCCATATCCGTAGTTTGACCGATGATATCGAACCGATCTGCGACCACCTAAAGAAGATCGGCGCGTCTTTCGACGCTATTTTGGTTGGGTATCTTGCCAATCCGGAGCAGGCCGAGGCGGTACTGCAGGTGATGGAAACCTTTGATTGCCCTGTAATTCTGGACCCGGCTATGGCAGACCACGGCAAACTGTATTCGGGCATCACCGAAGAACACGTGGATGCGATCCGCGACCTGTCTTCTATGGCAGAAGTGCTGATCCCCAATGTAACGGAAGCGGCGATGCTTGCAGGTGTGCCTTACCAGGAGCAGACAGACGGACAGTACCTGCGTATGATGCTGGATCGCCTGTGCAAGGTCAAGACAAAAACCGTTGTGATCACAGGAACGACCCCCTCGCAGGATACCACCGGCTTTGCCGGCATCCATAAGGAGGAGGGGATGTTCTCCTACAAGGCCACCCGGCGATTAAACCGCCAGCACGGCACAGGGGATATGTTCAGCGCGGTCTTTGCCGGCGCGTATGTGCTGGGCCACGATCCTATGGAATCTGCGGAACTGGCCGCAAACTTTGTGGAACGGGTGCTGGATAACACCCCCGAAACCACCCCCTTCGGCGGCAATTTTGAAACGGAGCTTCCCTGGCTCTGGCAGCAATTATAAACTAAAAAAGACTCCCGATTTGGGAGTCTTTTTATTGTTTTTGTTAGGCTTCGTAGCCGGGTTTGCCCAGCAGTTTGAACATATTCCGTTTATAGAATTCCACGCCCGGCTGGTTGAAGGGATTCACACCTAACAGGTATGCGGAAACGCCGCAGGACAGTTCAAAGAAGTAGAACATCTCACCCAACTTTTCGTTGTTCAGTTCACCCATATCAATGGTGATAACCGGTACATCTCCGTCCACATGGGCAGCCAAAGTGCCAAGATAAGCCTGCTCATCCACATAGTCCAGGGTTCTGCCTGCCAAGTAGTTCAGACCGTCCAAGTCCTTCAGATCGCTGCCGATGGTGAGCGTCTGTGCAGGAGGTGCGAAACGAACCATAGTTTCAAAAATGTTCCGCTCGCCCTGCTGGATCATCTGACCCAAAGAGTGCAGATCAGCGGTAAACTCAGCCGCAACAGGGAACAGGCCCTTTCCGTCCTTACCCTCGGACTCGCCGAACAGTTGCTGCCACCAGCCACCCATCATCCGGAATCCCGGCTCAAAGGATTCTAAAATCTCAATAGCCTTGCCGTTTCTGTACAGCAGATTCCGGATAGCCGCGTAAAGCCAAACGGGATTTTCAAAGGAGCGAATGTCGTATTCTTCTTTTGCCTTGTATGCGCCACGCATCACTTCCATAGGATCAATGCCCGCAACGGCCAGGGGAAGCAGACCCACTGCGGTCAGCACACTGTAGCGGCCACCCACATCGGGAGGAATAACAAAACTCTCCCAGCCTTCTTCGGTGGCCATCTGCCGCAAAGCGCCCTTTTCCGGGTCGGTGATGGCATATGTACGGGCTTTTGCGCCGGCAGTGCCGTATTTGCGCTCAAGCAGCCACCGCAGCGCGCGGGTAGCGATGGCAGGCTCGGTGGTAGTGCCGGATTTGGATACGATGGCAATGGAAAAATCCTTGCCCTCCAACAGTTTTTGCAGTTCGTTCCAACCTCTTGTGGAAAGGGTGTTGCCGGCAAAGAAGATCTGGGGATTGCCCTTGCCTTTGCCAATGTTGTGGTTGCAGCCCTGCATCAGTTCGATGGCTGCCCGGGGGCCCAAATAAGAACCGCCGATACCGATCACCACAAACACATCGGAATTCTCCCGAATCTGTTTTGCGGCAGCGCGGATCCGCGCGATCTCCTCGGTTTCTTCTGCAGTTGGCAGGTTCAGCCAGCCAAGAAAATCGTTACCGTCACCGGTGCCTTGGGTCAAGGTCTGATGGGCGTCGAATACTTCTTTTTCAATGGCCAGCAGGTCAGGCAGAGATAACTGTCCCCAAACATTGGAAATATCAACCTGAATCATAAACGCAACAATCCTTTCCAGTTTATTTACTAACAATATGGTACAACAAAAGTACGGTTTTCGCAAGTATAACATCTAAAAATTTTACTTTTTATTATTTTAATGTTTTATCTATGGCATTTTTTGCAGAAACGCAGTATAATGATAAAAAACTACGGAGGGGCTTTTATGCAATATGCATTTGGTGTGGACCTAGGCGGCACGACCGTTAAAATTGCATTTTTTGACCGGGAAGGAACAATGCTTGCCAAGTGGGAGATCCCCACAGTGGTGAAAAATAGCGGCAAGCAGATCTTGCCGGATATTGCCGCGTCCGTCCTTGCCTACATAAAAGAAAATGATATACCCAAAAGCGATGTGCTGGGCATCGGGATCGGCGTCCCCGGCGCTGTAGACGAAGCGGGTATCGTGGCTGCCTGCGACAATTTAGGTTGGGGAAAAACCGATATTCAAGCGGAACTGAGCACGTTGACAAATCTTCCGGTTGCTGCGGGAAATGATGCCACAGTGGCAGCACTGGGCGAATGCTGGAAGGGAAGCGGAAGCGATAATATGGTGCTTATTACTTTGGGCACAGGCGTTGGCGGCGGTATTATCGTGAACGGAAAACCCTTGTACGGAGTCCGCGGTGCAGCCGGTGAGATCGGCCATATGGTCTTAAACCGCAATGAGACCCGGGTTTGCGGCTGCGGAAAACGGGGCTGCGCAGAGCAGTACTGTTCCGCCACCGGGATCGTCCGTGTCGCAAAGGATTATTTGGCCCAATATAAGGAAAATTCTTCCTTGCGCGCCATAGAGAATTTCACCTGCAAAGATGTATTTCAGGCAGCGGAAGAAAACGATGCGGCCGCCATTGCGATTCTGGAACAAGTCTATGCCTATATGGGTGAATTTATCGCCAATATTTGCGCGGTGCTGAATCCTGCGCAAATCGTCATTGGCGGCGGCGTAAGCAAAGCCGGCCAGATGCTCCTTAACGGCATCAAACGCCACTTTGTCCGTTATGCTTACCACGCCTGCGCAGACACAAAATTTAAACTGGCAAGTCTTGGCAACGATGCCGGTGTCTACGGCGCTGTAAAATTGATTTTGAACTAAAAAGAAACTGCCGACCTTT
>JAFQDY010000214.1 GCA_017399325.1 Oscillospiraceae bacterium | reverse complement strand
ATGATATACCTCCTAAAGTAGTCATTCTTTAACCCACTAATCATACCACCGAAAACGAAATTTGTAAAGTAAAACAGACCAACAAATTGTGAAAAAAAGCAAAATACTTGCAAATAAATAACAGATTTTGCAAAAACAGCAAGAATCCGTCAATCCACAGGTAAAAAAAGAATTGTCTTTTCCGGGTTTCTGAGGTATTATGTAAGAAATGACGAAAGAAGGAGGGGCAAGACTGTGATATGCAGCGTCTATACGGTGGGCATTAACGGTATTCAGGGAAGTCCTGTTACAGTTGAGTGTTATATTTCCAACGGCCTGCCGGGATTTGATATTGTAGGTCTGCCCGATGCAGCGGTAAAAGAGGCCCGGGAGCGTGTTCGCGCTGCCGTGAAAACCAGCGGATTCAAATTTCCCTCCAGTCGCATTACGGTGAATCTGGCACCGGCCAATTTAAAGAAAGCAGGTACGCATTATGACCTGCCCATTTTGCTCAGCATCTTGTCGGCCAGCGGATTGGTCAAGCGCCCCAAATCCTCCAGCACATTTTTGGGTGAGGTAAGCCTTGACGGACAAATTCGCGCCATTTCCGGCGTGCTGCCTATGGCCATTGCCGCCAAGAAAGCCGGTTTTGAGACCATCTATGTTCCTGCGGAAAATGCCGCTGAGGCGACTTTGGCAAGAGGCCCTGCCATAATCCCGGTGCATACCGTGAGAGAATTGACAGATGCTTTGAATAATGATTTAGAATTGCCGGAAGAACCCATCTGGGTGCCCAAACGGAATGACGAGACCGTCCTCGATTTCAAAGATGTGATGGGGCAGGAAGATGTAAAGCGGGCCATGGAAGTGGCCGCTGCCGGAAGTCATAATATTTTGCTGGTTGGCCCTCCCGGCTCGGGCAAAAGCATGCTCAGTAAGCGCCTGCCGTCGATACTTCCTGATATGACTTGGGACGAATCATTGGAAGTGACCCAGATCTATTCTGTAATGGGTATGCTGTCTGCAAAATCGCCGCTTGTCCAGCAGCGACCCTTCCGCAGCCCCCACCATACGGTGTCCAATGCAGGCCTTGCCGGTGGCGGCACAAATCCCAGACCCGGTGAAATCTCCTTGGCCCACAAGGGAGTTTTGTTCTTAGACGAATTGCCCGAGTTCCATAAGGATACCTTGGATATGATGCGCCAGCCTTT
The DNA here is from genome assembly GCA_017399325.1 of Oscillospiraceae bacterium. Lineage (GTDB taxonomy): Bacteria > Bacillota > Clostridia > Oscillospirales > Oscillospiraceae > Faecousia. Next base: position 2,129 of record JAFQDY010000214.1, on the reverse strand, counting down.
GGAAGACGGTCAGGTCACCATCTCCCGGATCTCCGGTTCGGTAACTTATCCGGCGGAATTTATGCTGGTCTGCGCAATGAATCCCTGTAAGTGCGGTTGGTACGGCGATCCGTCGGGCAAATGTACCTGCACCGAATATTCCGTGCATAACTATCGCAGCAGAATTTCCGGTCCGTTGCTGGACAGGATCGACATCATTATGGAAGTGCCTGCAGTGAATTTTGAAGAATTGCGTCGCAGAAAAGAGGCGGAGCCTTCCTCTGCCATCAAAGCCCGGGTCAATCAGGCAAGAGAGCGCCAGCATAAACGCTTCGGTGAGTTTTCCGGTATGTGCAATGCCAGAATGGGCCCGCAGGAATTGCGGGAGTATTGCCGGTTGGACGAAGAAAGCGAACTGCTTATGAAACAGGCCTTTGACGCATTCGGTCTGACTGCCCGCAGTTACGACAGAATTCTGAAACTGGCAAGAACCATTGCGGATCTGGAGGGTTCGGAGGAAATCACATCTTCCCATATTGCAGAAGCCATTCAGTACCGCACTGTAGAACTTTAGAAAAGAGGAACTGACCTTGAAAGAGATCTTTCTGTTAAAATTAGGTGAAATCGTCTTAAAAGGCGCAAATAAGCGCCAGTTTGAGGACAAACTGCGGCAAAATGTCCGCCGCAGAATGAAAGCCTACGGCAACTTTGATGTCTATCTGATGCAGTCCACAGTTTATGTAGAGCCTATGGATGAACTGTGTGATATGGACGGCGCATGGGATGCCTGCCACGCCATCTTCGGCCTTGTCAGCCTGTGCCGCTGCCGGGCCTGCGAAAAGGACATTGAGAGCATCTATAAGACAGTAGAGGAATACTTGGGCGAAGATCTGGATATGGCGCCTTCCTTCAAGGTGGAGTCCAAGCGCTCCGACAAGCGTTTTCCTATGACATCCATCGAAATTTCCCAGGAAATAGGCGGCAGACTGGCAGAAAGCCACCCCACCTGCAAGGTGGAAATGCGCAAACCCGCCTACACGGTGTATGTGGAAGTCCGTGATCTGGCGGCCTATGTCCACGGACCTGCTGAGCCGGGCGCAGGCGGTTTGCCCACAGGTGTGGGCGGTCGCGCAATGTGCCTGCTTTCCGGCGGTATCGACTCTCCTGTGGCGGCCTATATGATCGCCAAGCGGGGCGTGGAGGTGGAGTGCGTCCATTTCTTCTCCTATCCCTACACTTCGGAACTGGCAAAGGCCAAAGTTCTGGAACTGGCAAGACTGGTTACCAGGTACTGCGGCAGAATGACCGTGAATATCGTTGGTTTCACCCAAATTCAAGAGGCGATCCGTGATAACTGCCCCGAGGAGTTCTTCACACTTATTATGCGCCGGTTTATGATGGAGATCGCCCAGCGGGTCGGTGTGCAGGACGGCTGCGGCGCGCTGATCACCGGTGAAAATCTGGGTCAGGTAGCCAGCCAGACCATGCAGGCTATGCAGGTTACCGGCGCAGTGGTGGACATTCCGGTGTTTATGCCCTTGATCGGTATGGACAAAGAGGAAATCGTAACCATCGCCCGCAAGATCGGCACGATGGACACTTCCGTTTTGCCCTATGAGGATTGCTGCACAGTGTTTACCCCGAAACATCCCAAAACAAAACCCACAGTTGCTCAACTGATCAATGCAGAAAAGAAACTGGACAGAGAAGCACTCATCCAGCAGACGTTGGAATCTGTTGAGAGAATCACGGTGAAGTATGATGACGAACCTTTCCTGTAATGTGATCGAAAAACTTGCCGGCAAGACGCTGGTAACCGCTGAAAGTTGTACCGGTGGTGGCATCGGCGCGGCTTTGACAGCCATTCCCGGCAGTTCCGCAGTGTATAAGGGCGGTGTTATCTGCTACACCAACTGGGTCAAGCAGAATGTTCTGGGCATTGACGAAAAGACCCTTTTTGATTGTGGCGCGGTGTCCGAACCGGTGGCTATCCAAATGGCAAAAGGTGCGCAAAATGCGCTACAATCAGACATTGCTCTGTCCGTTACGGGACTTGCAGGCCCAACCGGTGACGACTACGGAAACCCTGTGGGTACAGTTTTTATCGGCTACTGCGACAGGAAAAAAGCCTATGCCAAAAAGTTCCTGTT
>JAFQDY010000213.1 GCA_017399325.1 Oscillospiraceae bacterium | reverse complement strand
TCTGCCGCAAGACCCGGCGCCCGCCGCGAGAATGTGGAGAACTACATCCGTCGACTCCAGAAACTGGAAGAACTGACCGGCAGTTATCCCGGCGTTGAGAAGGCATACGCCATTCAGGCCGGCCGCGAAGTTCGCATTATGGTCAAGCCCGAGGAAGTCACTGAGGACAATATGATCCTGTTGGCCCGGGAAGTTGCCAAACAGATCGAGGCAGAACTGGAATACCCAGGTCAGATCAAGATCAATGTGATCCGGGAAACCAAGGCGGTCGAGTACGCAAAGTAAAAATATGCCCCTTGATGGATTCCATCAGGGGGCATTTGTTTCGTAGAGGCGTTCTGTGAACGTCCGCGGGCGACCGCCACCTCATCCGGCACGGCTAATGCCGCGCCACCTTCTCCTCAAGGAGAAGGCTTGTGGGCGACCGCAGGTCGCCCCTGCAATGCATAGGAAAATGGGCACAAAAAGAACCCCCACCGGCAGCGCCGGTGGGGGTTTGATTGCTATTGGGTTTGTTCCGTTTGCTCGGTTTGGTCCTGGGGCTTTTCTTCTGCTTTCTTCAAAGACCACAGGTTCAGGATCTGGGGTTCCAACTGGGAATAGGACCAGGTGCGGTTGCTGTTTTCCACGCTGAAGGGGTCGTTGATGGTAAAGCCGGTCTCGTCATAGCCGGTCAGCACCAAAAAGTGGCCGGTGTTGGTAAAGTCACCGGGGCCCACCACAATGACCACCGGGTTGCCCTTGTCCAGTTCGTTGGTGATCAGGCCCTTTACAAGGGGCAGTTCCTTGGCGGTCAGGCCAAGTTTTTCAGCGCCTTGGCTGAAAAGAGTCCAGGCGGTGCCGTTGCCGGGAGAGCAGTAACCTTCTTCTGTGGCAAAGTTGCACATCCACTCGGGGGTGTAGGAGGTGTCGCCGGTCAGGTAAATGGCCACCATAGACAGGCAGACAGGACCGCAGCCGGTATAGCCGATGTGGCCTGAACCGTAGGGCAGGTAACCCCAGCGGTCATCAAACTGCAGAAGCAGGGGCACTTCCTCGGAATCAGCAAGGGAAGAAAGGTCTGTTTCCTGCTTTGTGCCGTCCAGTTCCGGCAGGCGGTACACATAGTCGATGGTCTGGGGGAAGTCCACCACCATCTTTTGCATACGCTCGTTATAAAGGGCACTGGTGAGAATGAACTGCTTTTTCTCTTCCAAAGACAGTTCGGGGAGGGAGGATCCGGTTTCTGATTCTGCACCCGTTCCGGTTTCCGTTTCTGAAGTTTCGGTACTTTCCGAAGTGCCGGTGCTTGCCTGGGAAGAACCGGTTGTGGCATCGCCGGTATTGTCTTTTACACCGGAAACGATCACAACCACCAAAATCACGATCAGCAACAGGGCCGCAAGAAAAATCAGCGTGGGGGCTAAATATTTTAATGTATACCGGCTCCGGCGGGGTCGTCGCTGAGGACGCCGCTGAGGCGGCTGGACGGGGGGTGTGTATGTAGGTTCTGTCATAAAACATTCTCCTGACAAAGATACTTCGGATACGATCTGATACGACAATTATATCTGCGACCGGGGCGAAAGTCAACGGCGGTTTTGGCCGGGGGAAGGAAGAAACTGGCAAAATATCCAACACTTTACCAAGATAAAGCGATAAATCAGCGGCTTGTTTTGTTCACAATGCCAAAGTTGGAGAAAAACAGAAAAAAGTACTTTACAACTTTAGTTTGGTGAAGTATAATGCAAACATCCAAATAAGGGAGGCAAAGCCCCCACGAAAAGGAAAGGAAAATGAGGATTATGAAAAAAGTATTTGCATTGATTTTGGCAGTATTGATGATCGCCGCTTGCTTCGCAGGTTGCGGCAAGAAAGTTGACAAGGACTTGACCGACGCTGAGTACGTCAAGGAAAACGGCAAGCTGATCGTCGGCATCACCGACTACGCTCCTATGGACTACAAAGACGACAACGGCGAATGGACCGGTTTTGATGCAGAGTTTGCAAGACTCTTTGCCAAGGAACTGGGCGTAGAGATTGAGTTCTTCGTTATTGCCGACTGGAGCAAGAAGTTTGTGGAACTGGAAACCAAGAACATCGACTGCGTTTGGAACGGTATGACCATCACCAACGAGTCCTTGCTGAACGCCAAGGTTTCTGATCCCTACGTACAGAACAAGCAAGTGGTCGTTATGAAGGCTGACAAGGTCGCCGATTACACCACTGCCGCAAGCCTGAAGGATCTGAAGATCGCTGTGGAAAACGGCTCTGCCGGCCAAAGCGCTGCTGAAGAGATCGATCCCAAGCAGATCATCTCTGTGCAGGATCAGGCTGCTGCTCTGCTGGAAGTGAAGGCCGGCACATCTGATGCCTGCATCATCGACAGCACTATGGCTTCCGCTATGACCGGCACAGGTACTGACTATGCCGATCTGGCTGCCGGTATCGCGCTGACCGATGAACTGTACGGTGTTGCATTCCGCAAGGGTTCCGATCTGACCGACGCCTTCAACGCCTTTATGGCGAAGTTGGTGGAAGACGGCACTTTGAAGACTTTGGCTGACAAGTACAATCTGGTACTGGCTGCAGACGCAGAATAATGAAAAACGATCCGGTACGGGCGGCGGTAAGCCGCCCGTATGCAGGTTTACAAATACACTAAAGGATGTGCGCTATGTTCCTACCCGTAACGCTGGAACTGCTGGGCGGTTTCTGGGAATCGTTAAAAGTGTTTGCAATGACCCTGGTATTTTCCATACCGTTGGGTCTTATTGTCTGTTTTGGCTCTATGAGCAAATTTGCCCCCTTAAAGGCACTGGTGCGGTGCTTTGTGTGGGTGATCCGTGGCACACCGCTGATGCTCCAACTGATCATCATCTTCTATGGCCCGGGACTTCTGTTTGATATGCCGGCCATGCCCCGTTTTACTGCCACCATCGTGGCATTCTCCATCAATTACGCCTGTTATTTCTCGGAAATTTACCGGGGCGGCATCGAGAGCATTGCCCGGGGACAGTATGAGGCAGGCCAGGTGCTGGGTATGACCAAGGGACAGATCTTCTTCAAGATCATTCTGCCCCAGGTGTTCAAGCGGATCACCGCCCCTATGGGCAACGAGGTGATCACGCTGGTGAAAGACACCTCTTTGGCCCGGGTCATCAGTGTGTATGAGATTATCTGGGCCGGTGAGTCCTTTATTAAAAAGGGTTTGCTGTGGCCGCTTTTCTACACCGGCGCGTTCTATCTGGTGTTCAGCGGCTTGCTGACCGTTTTGTTCGGCTACATCGAAAAGAAACTAAACTACTATCGAGGTTAAACTATGGCACTACTGCAAGTGGACAATTTACAAAAGCGCTTCGGTAACACCCAGGTGCTCAAAGGGGTCAGTTTCTCTTTGGAGCGGGGACAGGTGTTGGTCATTATCGGTTCTTCCGGCAGCGGTAAGACCACATTGCTGCGGTGTCTGAATTTTTTGGAGACCCCCGATGTGGGCGAGATCACCGTGGACGGAAAGCCCCTGCTGAATCTGGGCCAGCCCCTGTCCGATGAGCAGGTCCGGAAAAACCGGTTGCATTTCGGCTTGGTTTTTCAGAATTTCAACCTGTTTCCCCATTACAATGTGCTGGGCAACATCACCCTTGCGCCTACCCTTATGAATATGGGTACGCCCCAGGAGATCAAGGAAAATGCCATGCATCTTCTAGAGCAGGTGGGTCTTGCAGACAAAGCGGAGGCCTACCCCTATCAACTTTCCGGCGGTCAGCAGCAGCGGGTGGCCATTGCCCGGGCATGGGCTATGCGGCCGGAGGTACTGTGTTTTGACGAACCCACTTCCGCGCTGGATCCGGAACTGACCGGCGAAGTGCTGCGGGTCATCAAGGGCCTTAAGGGTCAGGACAGGACTATGATCGTGGTGACCCACGAGATGGACTTTGCCAAGAGCGTTGCGGATGTGGTCATCTTTATGGCAGATGGCGTGATCGAAGAAATGGGCACGCCGGAGGAAATTTTCGACAACCCCAAAAGCGAGAAGACCCGGGCATTTTTGCAGGGTTTCTGAAGCATAGAAAACGGCCAAGGGTTATTTTGATTCCGGTCAAAATAACCCTTGACAATTATAAAAACCTGTGATAGAATACCCGAGTAATAAAGAAGGCCAGTTATCCGCCTCACCTCCAGCGAACTTGCAAAGAGGTTAATATTCCACCTTTTCCTCAGGGAAAAACTGTGTGAATGTGCGGATGCTGGGCATCCGCTTTTTTGTTTGCTTTTTGTTTTTATGGAGGTGCTTACCATCGCAAAGTTAGATCATCAGCTCAATGAGGAGATCCGGGATAAGGAGATTCGCGTCATCGGCGAAGACGGTGCCCAGTTGGGCATTATGTCCGCAGAAGAAGCCAACAAGTTGGCAGACGAACAGGGCTTGGACCTGGTGAAGATCTCTCCCAACGCAGTTCCCCCTGTGTGCAAGATTATGGACTACTCCAAGTTCTGCT
>JAFQDY010000212.1 GCA_017399325.1 Oscillospiraceae bacterium | reverse complement strand
GCAGTAGCGCCTGCGTTGCTCACCGACCGCGGCACACGCTTTTATTCTGCTTCTTCTGCCACCGGCAGCGCAGAATAACGCGGCCTACGAAAAGTTCCCCGGGGACTCTTTGCATACTTTCTCGTCCGTGAGAAAGTATGATCGTTTTCCTTTAACACCTCATCCGTCTGCCTGTTCAGCAGACACCTTCCCCTCAAGGGGAAGGCTTGAGATTGCCACGGACGGCAAGCCGTCCTCGCAATGACGTGATGGTTAGGAGTTGATTTTTTGGATTATGTAAATCTCGCGGAGCAGGTTCTCCGGCGGATCTTTATAGAAATGGAGGCCTCCGGCCGCCATGTGCATGTAACAAAGGCGCAGGCGCAGGCCTTATTCGGCCACGGGCTGACTCCCAAGCGCCCTCTGTCCCAGCCGGGGCAGTATTTGGCAAACGAACGGGTTACTGTCATCGGCCCAAAAGGCAAGTTTGAGAATGTGGCGGTGCTTGGCCCGGAACGGAAAGACGCCCAGGTGGAACTGTCCATGACCGACGCCCGGTCTTTGGGCATCGACGCCCCTCTTCGCCTGTCCGGCCACACAGCCGCCACCCCCGGCGCAACTTTGCAGGGCGAACAGGGCACGGTAAAACTGGACGCAGGCGTCATCATCGCCAAACGGCATATTCACATCACCCCGGCCGATGCCGCCGCTATGGGGGTAGCCGACAAGCAGGTGGTCCGTCTGCAGACATACACAGACCGCCCCCTTGTTTTTGACGATGTGGTGGTGCGGGTCAGCCCCGATTTTCAAACCCGGGCCCACCTTGACTACGACGAGGCCAACGCCTGCGGTTTTACAAACGGCGATTTGGGGAGGATCTTACAATGAGAGCGCTGCTCATCGGTGCAGAGCCTTTCTGCGATCTGGGTTTTTCCTATGTGGACACTGCGCCCTATGACGCGGTGGTGATCGGCTCGCTGACCTTATCCCAAGCCGTTTGTTTTGCCCTTGAGCCGGTTTTGGAAGCATTGGCCGAGGGAAAGAGTGTGGTTTGCTATGCCCCCGGCTTTCCCCAATCGGCCAAAAACCGGGCGCTGGGCGCGGCTTTGGCATCATCCCGCCGGAACATGAAGAATCTGGGCATCGTGTTTACCGACGGCGGTCAAAGACGGCTCATCACCGCCCAGGAAGCCAGAGAGATGAAACGCTCCGGCAGAACACCCGCCCCGGGGGCGGTACTGACACCTTTAGCAAAGGAGATACTCGAATGAAGATTGGAACAGTAACCGGCGCAGTCTGGTCCACCCGAAAGGCCCAATGCCTGCAAGGGCAGACCTTTTTGGTGGTGGACACCATGTTGGGGCCGGTGGTAGCGGCAGATCAGGTAGGCGCCGGAAAGGGCGACAAAGTGTTGCTGGTTACCGGCACGGTTGCCGCGAAATTTTGTATGGAAGCGCCGGTAGACGCGGCGGTGGTAGCCATCATCGACCAGGAAAAGAAACTGTAACAGGAGGCACGCTATGTCTGCCCACGAAATTTTAATTGCAGTGATGGCGGTCTTTGCCGCCATTGGCGCGCTGGACCGGATCTTCGGCGGCCGCCTTGGGTTGGGAAAACCCTTTGAGGACGGCATTTTGGCTATGGGTACGCTGGCGCTGGCTATGCTGGGCATTATCAGCCTTGCGCCTGTGCTGGCGAACCTTTTGAACCCCATCGTTGTGCCGGTTTATCGCTTTTTGGGCGCTGACCCGGCTATGTTTGCCGGCACGATCCTGGCCTGCGATATGGGCGGCGGCGCCCTAGCCCAGCAAATGAGCAGCGACCCGGACGCAGCGCTGCTGGGCGGTGTGCTTTGCGGCAGTATGCTGGGGGCAACCATCGTGTTCACCATTCCCGTGGCTATGGGCATTTTGAAAAAAGAAGATCACCCCGCCATGGCAAAAGGCATTTTGGCCGGCATCGTGACCATTCCCGTGGGCCTTTTGGTTGGCGGACTGGTGGCAGGATTTCCCTTTTTGATGGTTCTGCGGAACTTAATTCCCATCGTCATCATCGGCGGCCTGATCGTTTTGGGTCTGATCTTTGCGGAAAAGGGTATGATCAAAGGCTTTAACATCTTCGGCAAAGGCGTTGTTGCCCTGATCACTTTGGGTCTGGGGGCGGCGATCGTGGAAGAACTGACCGGTTTTGTCATTATTCCCGGTATGGCGCCTTTAAGCGACGGCTTTGCCACCGTGGGGGCGATCGCCATCGTGCTGGCCGGGGCGTTTCCTTTGGTGCATGTGATCACCAAACTGTTCCGCAAGCCGCTGATGAAACTGGGCTCCAAACTGGGTGTCAATGATGTGGCCGCCGGGGGCTTGATCGCCACGCTGGCCAACTCCATCGCCACCTTTGAACGGGTAAAAGATATGGACGAGCGGGGCAAAGTGGTGAATGTGGCCTTTGCTGTCAGCGCGGCATTCGTATTTGGCGACCATATGGGTTTCACCGCCGGTTTTGCGCCAACGATGCTGCCGGCTATGATCGTTGGCAAGTTGGCAGGTGGCGTCACCGCCGTGGCAGTGGCGATGCTTCTGACAAGAAAAAAGCAGCATTGACTTTCCCCTTGGTTTTTGCTATGCTAAATGCATACAAAAACAAGGAGAAAAGTTATGAAAAGAACCGATTATATCAGTTGGGACGAATATTTTATGGGCATTGCCATGCTGGCCGCCCGCCGCAGCAAAGACCCCAGCACCCAAGTGGGCGCTTGCATCGTGTCTACTGACAACATCATCATTTCCACCGGCTACAACGGTATGCCCAAAGGCTGCTCCGATGACGAATTCCCCTGGGATCGCACCGGCGAGGAGACCAAATACCCCTACGTTGTCCACGCGGAACTCAACGCCATTTTGAACGCCAACGGCCGTGACCTGCGGGGCAGCCGCATCTATGTGGCGCTGTTCCCCTGCAACGAATGCGCCAAGGCGATCATCCAAAGCGGCATCAAGGAGATCGTTTACCTGTCCGACAAATACGCCACCACTCCCACCACCATCGCCTCCAAGCGGATGCTGGATGCGGCCGGCGTCAAGTACGCCCAACTGCGTACCAATATCAAATCCATCACTTTGGACTTAGTGGCGGAAGAAGACAAGTGAAAAATTTTGCCCCTGTTTTCGCTTTTTGAAAACAGGGGTTTTCTGTTTTTGGGCAGAAATTTCCCCTGTTTACAATCATATTCAGCATAATTTGCTTGGTTTGACGGAACGATATATTGCAATCTTTCCGCTTTTGGTGTATGATATAGTCGATTTTATGACTAAGGAGGTGGACAACGATGGAACAGACGACCCGATCCGTTCCCGAAAAAAAGAAAAATTCCAAACTGGAACATTGGCATATCATTGCTTTGTTGCTGGTCGTTTATGACATTGTTATGGTCTCCGGCGCTTATTTTCTGGCGCTTTGGCTTCGTTTTGATTTGCGTTTCTCCGCGATTTCTTTGGAGTATTTGCAGGCCTGGCAGACATTTGTCCCCGCTTACGCAGTGATCTGCGTTATCGTGTTCTTCCTGTTCCACCTGTATCAGGGTATCTGGCGGTTTGCCAGTTACACGGAATTTAAGCGGGTGGTATTTGCCTGCCTGATTACAGGCATTGCCCACATTGTGGGCGTTACCGTTGTTCTCAACCGCATCACCGATGTGTACACCAGAATGCCCTATTCCTACTATATCGTAGGCTTCGGTCTGCAATTCGTGTTTGTTCTGGGCATTCGGTTTGCCTACCGGTTCGTACTTCTGGAGCGGACCAAGCGGAAGAAACTGGCCCAGCATACCGTTGCCCATCGGGTCATGCTCATTGGCGCAGGCTCGGCAGGTCAGATGATCCTGCGGGACATTCACAGCGTGAGCAATGTGGAAGACCGGATCTGCTGCATCATTGACGACAATCCCAATAAATGGGGTCGTTTCATTGACGATGTGCCCATCGTGGGCGGCAGAGAAGACATTCTTTTGAATGTGAAAAAATACCGCATTGAGAAGATCTATCTTGCCATTCCCAGCGCCACCGCCGCAGAGCGGCGTGATATTTTGAACGTCTGCAAAACCACCGGCTGTGAACTGAAAAACCTGCCCGGTATGATGCAATTCGTCACCGGCAATGTGCGGGCGGAGTCTTTG
>JAFQDY010000211.1 GCA_017399325.1 Oscillospiraceae bacterium | reverse complement strand
CCTACTTCCGGCACATTCTTCCTTGACGGAGAAGAGCTTAACGGTCTTCCTCAGTACAAGATTAATCTTAAAGGTATTGCACGTACAGTCCAGAACCTTCGTTTGTTCAACAATATGACCGTTGTCAGAAATGTTATGGTAGGTCTTCACAACCGTCCGGAATTCAAATGCTCGTTCCTGGAGTCCGTTCTGCGGCTGCCCCGCCACTTCAAAGTGGAAAAGCAAATGCGGGAAAAGGCTAAAGAACTGCTGCGCATCTTCGGTTTGGAAGAAGAGCGGAACTCTCTGGCCTGCAACCTGCCCTACGGCAAGCAGCGGAAACTGGAGATCGCCCGTGCGCTGGCAACTGACCCGAAACTTTTGCTGCTGGACGAGCCTGCCGCAGGTATGAACCCTCATGAAACGGAAGATCTGGCCAAGACCATTCGATTTATCCGGGATCATTTCGATATGACCATCCTGCTCATTGAGCACGATATGAGTTTCGTTTCTGATCTTTGCGACGAAATTACCGTTCTGAACTTCGGCACGGTGCTGGCAGAGGGTGCGACCAAGACCGCCCTGGCAGACCCCGAGGTCATCAAGGCTTACATTGGAGGTTAATTGAAAATGGCAATGTTAGAAGTAAATGATCTCCAAGTGTATTACGGCGTGATCTGCGCCTTGAAAGGCATCAGTTTCCACGTGGATGAGGGCGAGATCGTCTCTCTGATCGGCGCAAACGGCGCAGGCAAGACCACCACCATGCAGAGCATCGCCGGTCTGATCCCCAAGCGGGCCGGCAGCGTGCTTTTCGAAGGCAACGACATCACCAAGACCCCCTGCCACAAGATCGTGCATATGGGTATGACCCAAGTGCCGGAAGGCCGTCGGATCTTCCAAGAGTTGACCGTTTACGAAAACCTGCTGATGGGCGCATACACCAACAAAGACCAGCAGAGTTTTAAGCGGGATCTGGAATCCATCTATGAGCGCTTCCCCCGTTTGGCAGAACGACGCAATCAGATCGCCGGTACGCTTTCTGGCGGTGAGCAGCAGATGCTGGCTATGAGCCGTGCCATTATGTGCCACCCTCGGCTGCTTTTGCTGGACGAGCCTTCCATGGGCCTTTCTCCCCTGCTGGTAGATCAGGTCTTTGAGATCATCAAGGACATCAACCGGGACGGCACCACCATTTTGCTGGTGGAGCAAAACGCCGGTAAATCTCTGGCCATCTCCGACAGAGCCTATGTTTTGGAAAACGGCAAGATCGCCCTTTCCGGCACAGGCGCTGAACTGGCCGCCAGCGAAAAAGTCCGCAAAGCCTACTTGGGCGGTTAATAAAATACCCCCCGGTCCACATCGGACCGGGGGTTTTATTCTGTCGCCACAGGTTTTCCTTTGAAAACCGGCAAACCTGTGATATAATCCGTGTATCAGCAATTTCAGGAGAGAGATATGGACATTTTCGGTTATCCCATATGGGTGGTATGCTTAGTCTGTTTGGGCGTGTTTGTTGCATCGTTTATGGACGCAATCGGCGGTGGCGGCGGCATCATTTCCCTGCCCACCTATCTTTTGGCAGGACTTCCTATGCATTACGCCTTAGGCACCAACAAACTGTCTTCCTGCATCGGCACGGTGGCATCCACGGTGCGCTACATCCGAAACGGCTATGTGAACTGGTTTTTGGGAATTCCCTCCATTATTTTGGCTTTGGTGGGCGCCCATTTGGGCACAAAACTGCACCTGGCTATGGACGAACAGTACTTAAAACTGGTGCTGGTTTTTGTTTTGCCTGTGATCGCAGTGATTTTGCTGAAGAAAAAAGAATTGCCGGAAGCCTGGGGCAAGCGAAACGAATGGGCGCGCAGAGGCATTATTTGGGGCGCGTCGTTGGTCTTCGGCGCATATGACGGATTTTACGGCCCGGGCACAGGCACATTTTTGCTGCTTTCCTTCTGCTACCTTGCCAAGATTGATGTGCGGACCGCCTCCGGCAATGTGAAACTGGTGAATTTAGCCTCCAATGTAGGCGCGCTGGCCACCTCTTTGATGGCAGGAAAGGTGCTGATTCCGCTGGGATTGATCTCCGCGGTCTTTGCTACCTTAGGCCAGTACTTGGGTGCAGGTCTGGCGCTGAAAAACGGCTCGAAGATCGTCCGCCCGGTGATTTTGCTTGTCATTATCCTGCTGGCAATAAAAGTGATCTTGGAACTTCTGGGACTTGGATAAATAAAAAAGACGGCTCTTGCGAGTCGTCTTTTTCGTTTACTTAAACAGGATAAAGCCGCCGTGGTTGCGGATATAATTACCCTTTTTCATTTGCTCTTTCACGCCCCGGCGCAGGGAATTGTCCTCGGGCAGCCCGTCAATATCCACTTCCCAAGGTTCTTTGCCGTGGATACCGAAGATGTACTGCATGGAATCTTTTGCCCCGGCTGCGCTGGGGAATGCATGGAACATCTGGCGGAACTGGTACAGATTACTCTCCGGTTTCAAAACAGGGATCAGTTCCGGGCCCATAAACCAGGCGTATCCGGTGACACCCTTGAAATCGTACTCGGGGAAGCAGCGGGCAAATATCTCCTTGGCCCGGTTGATGGCATTCTCGCACAGATCTCTTTTGAAACCTGCGCTGCCTGCCAGATGGATCCGCACCAGCGCGTCGCCGGACTTATAGACCAGATGCCAGTCTGACTTGGGAAGACGGGTGGTGTGTGATTCACACAGATATGTATCTTGATTGATCGCATTTCCTTCGTAATGGGTTTCGTCCTCGGTGACCTTGGCGTAGTAAGCGCCTTCCTCGTCGGACAGTTTCCAAGGTCCCCAAGTATGGCCACTTCTGTGCATTTTGGTGTCGTCAGCCATAATGACCACATCGTTATCCTCATTGGCAAACACTTTGATCCTATAGGGATAACTGGGGCAAAGTTGGAAGCGCATAGGACTGATGAACAGTTCGTCCCGATAAATGCAGGAACTGTAATTTTGAAACAGCCCTACCGAAATGGGAACTGTCAGGTCGCCGGCCACCGCGCCGCACCAGTAATCGGTGGTCTTGCGGATCACATCCTCGTCCACTCCTCTGGCTTCCATCAATTCGATCCAATTGACCAAATGGGCAACGATGGGAAACACGCACACGCTCTCATACGCCAGCGGGTCTGTGCCTTCCGGTGCTTTGGGCAATTCAAAGGCGGTGAACGCTTCTGTGTAAGGTCTTACAATATACGCATCGTGATAGCCGAAATTTTCAGGGTTTTCATACGCGATGATATTCTTCAGCGTTTTTACAAGAAGCACCAGTTCTTTTACCTGCAAAACAGCATCGGCGGCCGCGGCCATACGGTCATAGACCTTGGTCAAAAAGTTCTTTTCCCTTTGCATTTGGGTCAAAAATTTCCCGTCCAGCCAACGGGGCACTTCCGGCTCAGCCAAGGCTTTTTTATAAGATTCGTCCCAAAAGGGAGATTCCATATTCACTTTCAGAATTCTACGAATGTCTTCCATAACGCATACAACCTCTCCGTTTTGTTGCACCTTAGAAAATCCCCTTTATTATATCCCATACACAAGGTAATTGCAACACAAAGGTTTGTTGACAACACCCCCGGAAGGTTTTATAATATTTGTATCCTATACAATGGGAGGTTATTGAAATATGAATACCTTAAGTTGGGATTTTACCATGGCGAATTACGGCCCCGTCTGGTCATTTATGGTTCAGTTGGGTCTTGTTTTGCTGTTTTTGATGCTGGGCAACATTCTGAGGAGAAAAATTCCCCTCTTTGAAAAGATCCTTGTGCCCTCTGCTCTTTTGGGCGGTCTTTTGATGCTGATCGTCAATATGATCTTCAAGGCCTTTGATATTGTTTTGGTTGACAAGCAAATGATGCAGGTATTCACCTATCACTGCCTTGCGTTGGGCTTTGCGGCTATGTCCTTAAAAACCGAGAAAACCACCATGAAGACCAACCGCACACAAGTTGTGGAGTTCGGCACGCTGCAGGGCGGCACGTATATGCTGCAGGCATTTGTGGGTCTGGGCATTACCATCATTCTGTTCCTGCTGACGAAAAACAGTGACAAAGTGATCTCCTACATCAGCGGTCTGATCCTGCCCCTGGGTTACGGCCAGGGCCCCGGCAACGCCCTGACCTGGGACATCAACTTCACCAACACCCCCGCCGCCCAGTTCGCCGGCAGGGGCAGTTTTGGATTGTCTTTGGCTTCCATCGGTTTTTTGGTGGCATCCGTGTTCGGCGTTATGTACATCAACATCTTCAAAAAGCGCGGTCTGCTCAAGGTCCGCGACACACGGAAAGAAACGGAATTTGTCGATCTGACCAACCCCTGCGGCAACGAGATCCCCAACAGCGAATCTGTGGATAAATTCTCCATTCAGATGGGCTTTGTGGCGTTGGCTTACGCGCTGTCCTTCGGCTTTATGTGCCTGCTGGGCGCTCTTTCCGACTTTACCAATTCCATCGCCTGGGGCTTTAATTTCCTGTGGGCCGCTTTGGCTGCTATGGCGATCAAAGCCTGCGTGAAGGGTCTGAAGAAAACCAAGCAGATGCACAGAAATTATATCAATAACTATCAAATGGACCGGATCTCCGGTTTTGCCTTCGATGTGATGATCGTGGCCGGTGTTGCCGCCATCGAGATCAACGACATCAAGAACTACATCCTGCCCATCGTGATCTTAAGCATTGTGGGCGCAGCGATCACCTATGTTTATGTCTTGCTTGCCGCCAAAGAGTGCTTCAAAGGCTTTGTCCACGAATTCTTCCTGATGAGTTTCGGCACCCTCACCGGCACCGCCTCCAACGGTATGATCTTGATGAAAGAGATCGATCCGGGCCTGAGGACCCCCACCTCCAGCCTGTACATTCTGTCCACATTCCCGGCGATGGTTATGATCGCGCCGCTGCTGCTTCTGCTGAACTTTGCTGTGCAGTCCTTTCAAAGCGCCTGCATCGCCTGCGGCATTTTCTTCGTGCTGTTTGTGGCGTACACGGTGTATCTGTTCCGGCGGAAGATCTTCAAAAAACACTATGCGAATATCCCACAAAGCGTATGGCAGGAGGAAGAAGAATAACCTTTCTTCATTTATAAGCGCGAAACTTCGCATTTGCGGTTGATTTTTCGGGCAAATGCGATATAATGTAGGTTGATAAACGATGGCGTTTGCCCATCACGCAGAATTATGTCTGCGAGGAATATTAAAGGAGATTTTGCAACATGATCATTACTCAAAAAAAGCCTGTTGAAGAAGTCATGGCGCTGGTCGCTGACGCAAAGACCGTTGCCATTATCGGCTGCGGCAGTTGCGCTACCGCCTGCCAGACCGGTGGTGAGGCACAGATCGCCGAACTGACCAAGATTCTGGAAGATGCCGGCAAGAAAGTAGTCGCCACCACCGTTGCTGACTACTGCTGCATGAACTTGGGCGTTAAGTCCAAAATGAAGCCCCTGAATGCCGCCAACCCCGACTGCGTGATCTGTATGTCCTGCGGTGACGGCGTGCAGTGCGTTGCCAAGAACGCAAACAACTAGCCTGTTTACCCCTCCAACAACACCATGT
>JAFQDY010000210.1 GCA_017399325.1 Oscillospiraceae bacterium | reverse complement strand
TATGCAGTTTTGAAGTGGCAACTTTTTTGATTAACAAATAACAAAATTCCCGGAATGCTGACGCATTCCGGGAATTTTTTGTGAAGTTAAGCGAAAAAGGGGTCGTTCAAAACCATTTTATCACTATGGTGCACTGCCCTTAAGGGGGATGTTTTATCGGCTTGCAGGCAGACTTTTCCTGCGCCCTTTACTTTTTCGCGAAAATTTACTATAATGAAAGATAATCGAAAAAGTTGTGAATGCAGGTGATGACTATGGATACATCCAACGCGCAAAGCGCCGAACGACCCCGGCTGAAATGCCGGCTGTCAACCATCTTAAAAACCGTCGGCAAAGCCCTGCTGGTACTTCTGGAAACGGCGGTGCTGCTGGTATTTATGTTATACGGCGTTATGTTTATATTGGCAAAAGGCCCCTCCCCCACCGCCCGGGATATTTTTGTTATGTCCGTGCGTGAGACCAGCGCCGTAGGCTTTATTGCCAACCTCTTCTTCACAGAGGAAGAAATTGCCGAAATTGAATCCGGCGGCGCAGAAAACGAACAGATCGACACGGACACATCTTTGATCGTTATGCCCTCCGAACCCTCCGGCGACGAAAACGAGACCGGCCCTGTGCCGGACGCCTGGGGACTTGTGGACGAAGACGGTGACGGCCTGATCCTGGAAAAAGTCAACGGTGAAAGTTACAACGGCTATATGCTGGTGGTCTTAGACCCCTCCCGGGTCATTATGGGCTGCCGTCCGGAACTGTTCGGCGTGCAAGGCTTTAAGGTCGCGGATATGGCGGAGTATTTCGGCGCAGTGGCCGGCATCAACGCCAGCGGCTTTTTGGACGAAGGCGGCAACGGCCGGGGCGAAACGCCGGACGCTATGGTGGTCTACGAAGGACAGATCTACTATTCCGGTGTGGGCGACGGCTTTGTGGGCTTCGACAGCAACCATATTCTCCATGTTGGCAGGCTCAGTTCCGGCGCCATCAAGGAGCGGGACATTCAGTTTGGCGTGTCCTTTGGCCCGGTGCTGGTATCCAACGGTGAAATTACCCAAAGCGCCAAGGGCAGCAGCGGCGTCAACCCTCGCACCGCCATCGGTCAGCGCTCTGACGGCGCAGTTCTGATGCTGGTCATCGCCGGCCGTCAACTGACCAGTTTGGGCGCAACTTACAACGATATTGCGGAAATTATGCTGGATTACGGCGCAGTCAACGCCTGCAATCTGGACGGCGGTTCTTCCTCAATGATGTGGTACGAGGGCGAATATCTCAACAACACCGCCTCTGTCATCGGCATCCGACCTGTCCCCACCACATTCCTTGTTTTGCCGAAGGAGGATAGCAGCAATGGATAATCTTACCAATTCCCAAACGCCCGCAAAAGGCAAAGTATCGGGTTTTTGGCGTTTTATGCTCATTTATGCCGCCATCTTTCTTGGTGTCGCCTTCTTGGGCTTCGCGCTGTTTTGGGGCTATATGGACGCCTATGAAGACTCCCGGATCACAAGCACCATCGAATCTTACATTGAATCCCTGACCCCCCAATATGTCTGCGACCGCTCCGGCGACCTGCTGGACAGCATTGATCCGGATCTGCAAAGCAGAGACGCCTGCGAAGCCATCATTCTGGATTTCCTCAGCGGTGATATTACCTATGCCCGCAAAATTTCCGAATGTACCGACAGCCGTATGGTCTATACCTTGCGCAGCGGCGGCAAAGCCATCGGCAAGGTAGAATTTGAACCCCAGGGCAAAAAGCGGTTTGGCTTCGCCCAGTGGACCGTCAGCAAAGACAGTTTCGACCTGTCTTTTTTGGTCAGCGGCCAGACCTCTGTCACCGTGGACTCTACTATGCAGGTCTATTTTGGTGACAAGCTGCTGGACGAGGGCTATATCACAGAAGCAAAAGTTCCCTACGCGGCAGTAAAAGATTACTATGACGAGCAGGATTTGCCTTACAAAGTCACCTATTCCACCGGCCCGATCTTGGGCGAAACGAATTTGCGCGTGGTGGATATTAGCGGCAAGACCGTAGAAATCACCAAAGAATCCGACCTTGACCCCTACTTGAATAACTGCACCGAAGCGATACATACGGAACTGGATGCCTTTATCCGGGACTTTGTTGACCGCTACACCCGGTATCTGGCCTCCCGTCTGGACAACCGGCAAGCCAACTATAATGCCCTGACCCCTCTGCTGCTGGACGGCAGCGATCTGAAATATCGCATCAGCCGGGCCTATGACGGCCTGCAGTACGGTCAATCCAAATCCGATACCATCACCGGTTTCACTTCCAACTACATCATCGATCTGGGCGACAACAAATACCTGTGCGATGTGACTTACGAAGTGGACAGTCTGGGTCGGGACGGCAAACTCCACCACTCTGTCAACAACGCCCACATTTTCCTAGTGCGAGGCAGCAAAGGTCTGCAAGCGGAGCGTCTGCTTTCTTACTAAACAAAGGAGATCACCATGTCCGAGATGCGAAACATCGCCGTGGTCCTGCCCTCTTTGGACCCGGATGAAAAACTGCATATTGTCATCGCCGGACTTCTGGAAATGGGTTTTGGGGATATTTTGCTGGTCAACGATGGCAGCAAGCCGGAAAATCTCCATTATTTCATCGACGCGGCTGAATCCCATCCGGAGATCACTCTGCTGCACCACGATGTGAACCGGGGCAAGGGCGCGGCCCTGAAGACCGCCTTCCGTTATTTTCTGGAAAACCGGCCCGATGGCGTGGGCGTAGTTACCGTGGACGGTGACGGTCAGCACCAGGCGGCAGACATTCTTGCCTGTGCAAAAGCCATGGCAGAAAGGGGCAAACTCACCCTGGGCGTCCGGGATTTTAACCAACCGGATGTACCATTCCGCAGCCGTTTCGGCAACAAACTCACCTGCGCTATCTTCAAATTTTTCGTAGGCTTGTCCGTTTCCGATACGCAAACCGGTCTGCGGGCCATTCCCCGTGAGTTTTTGCCCGCTATACTGGATGTTCCGGGCGACCGGTTTGAGTACGAAACCAATATGCTCCTGCTGCTGAAGCAGGAAAACATTCCTTTCTCTGAAGTAAAGATCCGCACGGTGTACATCGAAGAAAATAAAAGTTCCCATTTCCGGGTGATCCGGGATTCTTTCCGGATCTATAAACGGATCTTTTCCCATTTTATTCGCTATACGCTGGTATCTTTCAGCAGTTCTGTCGTAGACGAGGGCTGCTACATCGCCTTCTCCTGGCTGCTGCGGGGGGTTATGTCAGATATTTCCCTAACCGTCACCGCCACCGCCGCCGCAAGGCTCATTTCCAGCCTGTTCAATTTCTTTATGAATAAGACCGTAGTGTTCCAAAAAGAGGTGTCCACAGGAAAAGCGTTGCTGCGTTACTACGCGCTGGCCCTGCCAATGCTATTTGCCCAGGCGCTGCTGACCCATGGGGTATATGCCCTGTTTGGCATCCCCGAAGAGGCCACCGGTCTGCGGGCGCTGATTTATGCCGCGGTAATGACGGTTCTGTACTTTGTTAACTACGTAGTCCAGCAGCGCTGGGTATTTCGGGAAGAGAGGGAAACAAAATGAATCTTTTCAGTCTTTTGGCAGAGGGTTTTGACCTGCCTGTTCTGGATTGGATCGCCCGGCATCTTTGGTGTCCGTTTTTGGACAAAGTGATGCCCGTCATCACCGTACTTGGCAACGGTGGCATCTTCTGGATCATTCTGGCGGTGGCCCTCATTATCCCCAAAAAGACCCGCCGAATGGGCGTGGGTATGGGGATCGCTTTGCTGATGGGTTTACTTTTTTGCAACCTGACCCTGAAGCCTTTGTGCCACAGGATACGCCCCTATGACTACCAGTACGATGTATTCGGCAGAACGATCCCGCTGCTCATCGAAAGACCCCACGACTTTTCCTTCCCTTCGGGACATACCATCGCCTCTTTCGAGGGGGCGGGCGTGATCCTTTTGAACAACAAAAAGTGGGGCATTGCCGCATTGGTTTTGGCAATATTGATCGCCTTTTC
>JAFQDY010000209.1 GCA_017399325.1 Oscillospiraceae bacterium | reverse complement strand
GTTCCAGATAATCTGCACCATCATTGGTGGGCACCAATGTCAACACGCCCCGGGGATCACTGATCATCCCCCGCAGATACTTGGTCACGGCAGCAATGTTGCCCATCAGACCGGGAATATCCTTAAAAATGCTGTTGTTGATCTTTTGCAGAATATATCGGTGGCCGGACTGCGTCACCACCAGATAGGTCACATTGATATGTCCGCAGCCGTAGCGCTCACAGGAGACCACATCACCGTCCAAGCAGTATTCTTTCAAAACCTGCGCAGTTACATCACACATAGAACCATTCTCCTTAAAAATCGTGCCGATGGCGATACTGCCATCGGCACTCATTATAGCATTAACCTTTCTCAAAACGCAAGGTTTCCCGGCAACATCGTTGAAAGTGATAAATTTCCCATGGATCTGTGTACGCTTACAGGATCACATAGTACATCAAAAACGCATTGCCCACACCGATCAGGATTCCCATGACCACTTGTAGCGGTGTATGCCCTACCAGTTCTTTCAGGTCCATGGGCTCTCCGTCTTCCAAGGATTTGAGCAAATGATTCAGCACTTCCGCATGGCGGCCTGTTTCACGGCGGACACCGGTGGCATCATGGCAAACGATGATTGCCAAAATCGCCGCGATGGCAAACTCCACGCTGGCAAGGCCAAAGGTCAGACCGCAGATCGTGGCCAAGGAAGATACCGTCGCCGAATGGCCGCTGGGCATACCGCCGTCGCCGTACATGCGCTCGAAATCCAATTTCTTATACATAATGAGATGCAAAATCGTTTTTAACACCTGGGCAACAAACCAGGAACTGACGCCTGTCAGCAAAAACGGGTTGGTAAACAAATCTTTCAGCCAATCCATGTTAAACTTTCCTTATCTAAGATTTACGATGTAACTATAACAGAAAAAGTATGCTAAGGCAAGCAGAAAAATATTCCCCATTTTTCAGAAATCGATCTTTTTTAATTTTTCCTCTTTACAAACGGCAATTCATCTGCTATAATCTCAAATGTTCTGGCCCGGTGGTGCAGTCGGTTAGCACGCCAGCCTGTCACGCTGGAGGTCGACGGTTCGAGTCCGTTCCGGGTCGCCAAAAAGAAGTCATCCCATTCGGGGTGGCTTCTTTTTTATGTGAGAGGAGCGGACTCGAAAGGGCCGTCCAAGAAAACAGTCCGGGGGACTGTTTTCCGGCCCGTGGCTTTTCCGCAGAAAAGCGAGTCCGTTCCGGATCATTAAACAGCCCATCCCCGGTGGGGATGGGCTGTTGCTTTTTATACACCCTTGCGGTGCAGGATATAGGAATAGATAAACGGCACAAGAACCATCACAAGGACAACGCCAAAGAAAATCCAGAATCCGCCGAAGAAACCCGTCAGCATGATCACAAGACCGCAGACCGTCCACAGCCAACCGGCAAAGCGGTGGGTCTTGTTCCAGTTTTCCTCACTGTTCAGCGTCCAGGGAATTTTGATGCCGATGGTGTAATTCTGCTTGCACTTGGGCAAATAATTGCCGACGATGGTCAAAATCAGACCAATCAATACGGGCATCACCACTTCCATCCGCACCTCCTGCCCCAGG
>JAFQDY010000208.1 GCA_017399325.1 Oscillospiraceae bacterium | reverse complement strand
CCTTGGCAACGCCGGACTGGGAAGCGGGAATGAATACGCGGATGCCCTTCACATTGCAGACCAAGCCGCCCTTGTTCTCTTCGGTGATAACGCCCTGCACAGTGGTCTTCTCTTCGCACCATGTGGCCATATCGTCCCAGATCTTCATGCCGTCCAACTTCTTCTTGGACAGTTGGCAGGTACCCTCCTGATCGTTTACGCGAACGACGAATACTTCGATCTCGTCGCCAACCTTCAGAATGTCCTCGGGTTTCACAGTGGGATCTGCGCTGACTTCATCATAAGGAATATAACCGGCATGCTTGGTGCCCAGATCGATCTGGACTTCAGTAGCGCCAATACCGGTAACAACACCGATAACCTTATCTCCTGTATTTAAAGTCTTGATGGACTGCTCCAGGAGTTCTTCCCAGTTTTCCTCCTGAATAGCCTCAACATTAGTAATTTCGCTCATAGTCTTGTTGACCTCCTTTATAATCCACACCGGTGGTGATGCACCGGCCGTGATTCCAACATCAGCCACACCGCGGAAAAATTCCGGATCCAGTTCGGCAGCATTATCCACCAAAACCACCCGATCGCAGTGTTCCCGACATATCATCGCCAAGCGGCCTGTGTTGGAAGAAAGAGTGTCCCCTACAACGACCATAGCCTGACAAGTTTGACTTAACTTCGCCGCTTCGCTCTGTCGGAATTCAGTAGCTTTGCATATTGTATCAAATATTTTCAGATTAGTAAACACTTTTTTTGCAAAATCTTCGCAACTTTTCCACAAAAATTCCGTAGAAGTGGTCTGACAGACCATACTAATGGGAAAATCGGCAGAAATTTGTCCAGAATTTACCCAGTTTTCCAGTTCCTCCACATTTTCGAAAATTTCGCAGCGGCTGCACCAACCGGCGATCCCCTCCACTTCCGGATGGGATCGGGTGCCGATGATCACCGGCAGTCTTCCCTCTTCTTCGGCGCGAGAAACGATACCGTGGATCCGCTTGACGAAGGGGCAGGTGGCATCCACCACCGCAGCGCCGCTTTCTTCCAACGCATTTTGCACCGCTTTGGATACGCCGTGGGAACGGATGATGACCGTTTGGTCGGCATTTGCCTCCTGCGGGGAGCCTATGACCCGTACACCCATTTCTTCAAAATGGGCGACCGCGTGACGATTGTGGATAATGGGGCCCAGCGTGCAGACCTGTTTGCCTGCTTTTGCCGCCTGTTCCACCATCTCCACCGCCCGGTTCACGCCGAAACAAAAGCCCGCGCTTTCCGCTAAATGGATCTTCATACAGGGATCTTCTCCTTGATAATCCGCTTCATTTCCGCGATCACGCCGTCAATGTCCAGGTCGGAAGTGTCCAGTTTGACAGAATCTCTTGCCATCTTCAAAGGGGCGATCTCCCGGTGGGTATCCTGATAGTCCCGCTGTTCGATCTCTTTGCGCACCTGCTCCAGATTGGCGGTCTGACCCTTGGCGATCAGTTCGTCATAACGGCGCTTTGCCCGCACCTGAGAAGATGCGGTCAGAAAGATCTTCACATCGGCCTTGGGCAGCACAACCGTGCCGATATCCCGGCCGTCCATAATCACATTGTGAGCCTTGGCCACATCCCGCTGCATATCCAGCAGCACTTCCCGGACCACCGGGTGGGCAGACACAAGGCTTGCCTTTTGGGAGATGTCCTGGGTGCGGATCTCATCGGTTACATCCAAGCCGTTCATCAGCATATGCTGCTTGCCGTCTTCGTCGTATTGGATCTCGATGTTCAACTCGTCAATGTAACGCTCCACACCGTCAGCGTCTTTGGGGCTGACACCCAAAAGGTCCATAAAATATGCCACAGTGCGGTAGATCGCACCGGTATCCACATAGTAATATCCCAGTTCTTTTGCCAGCCGCTTTGCCATGGTGCTTTTGCCTGCACCGGCAGGGCCGTCGATCGCGATCGAATAGGTTTTTGCCATCTTTCGTTCCTCCTTATTGTTGCTGCTTGCGCAATTTCTGCAAGGCAGCCCGTTCAATTTTCATTACTTCGCTTTTGGTAAGTCCCAGTTCTGCTGCCGTTGCCTCCGGTGTCAAGGGTATGCCGCCTTTCAGCGCAAATCGGTAGACCAAAACCTTCTTTTCCTGCTGGGACAATGTGGAAAGCAGCTCCTGGACCCGCTGTCTTTCCTGAAAATAAGCGGTATTTTCCACATGCTGGTTATCGTCGGGATCTTCCTCCTTGGGGGCGCGCTCTGCGTCGATCCGCTGGCGGGCGCGTGCCTGATTCAGCGCAGCCTCATAAACAGCGGCCTCCTCCACAGAAATATGGAGCGCCTCCGCGATCTCCTCCAAAGAGGGGTTCCTTCCCAACTGGGAGAGCAGTTGGTTATCCATATCCCGGAAGTCCTTCAGGCCGGTACGCATCTTCTCGCCCACACCGCTTTCTCTGGCTTGCAGCAGCACCACTTTTGCCAGATACTGGTCGATCCACCAAAGAATGTGGTGGTTAAAATCGCCGCCATGGTAGCGGCCAATGCCCTGCCACAGACCAAGGCTGCCTTCCTGAATTAAGTCAAGCAGCAACACGCCCCGGCCTGTCATTTCGTAGACTCGTTCCAGCACCAAATGCAAGGATGCCTGCGCCAGTTCTTTTGCCGCATCCATATCGCCGGACAGATATTGCTCTGCCAGCGAATTTATATCACCGGTTTCCGGAATTTGGGAAAGTTCCTCAAGATAAAGCCTTAGAGCATCATTTTCGGAAAGTTCTTCCGCAAGGTTTCCGTTTTTGGCAAGGCGCTGTTCCTGCTGCAAACGCGCAGCGGTCTCACCGCTGCCACTGTCTTTCGGCAGGTCTGAAATATCAAGGGTGATCCCTTTTTCCTCAAGGTCGAAAAGCGCCGTTTCCACGTCCGCGTCGGACATATCTTCCAACAAAGCAAGACACCGGACAGCAGACAGACGATCGCCCGGTTTCAGCTGCTTCATTGCCAGATCCCAGGCGAAAGGTTCAAATTCAAATTCCATCATCGAAGGAAGTCCTCCAATCCAAGATCCGCGCCCAAGCGGTGCAGTTTATCCATAGCCTGACGCTCGATCT
This sequence comes from Oscillospiraceae bacterium, assembly GCA_017399325.1. Taxonomy (GTDB): domain Bacteria; phylum Bacillota; class Clostridia; order Oscillospirales; family Oscillospiraceae; genus Faecousia. The sequence continues at coordinate 5,942 of JAFQDY010000208.1, read as the reverse complement.
GCCGGGCGCGCTCTTTGGAAACGCCCAGTTTTTCACCGATGGCTTCCAAAGAATAACAGATGCCGTCTTCCATACCGAACCGCAGGCGCACCAGGCGCTGCTGCCGCTGGTCCAGCATACCCAAAAGCACATCGAGGGTGTGTTCCAGTTCCTGCCGCACCAAAGTTTCTTCCGGTTGTGGCGCTTGCAAGTCCTCCAGAAAAGTTTGCAATGTAGCATCTTCATCACCTGCCGGGGCATCGATGGAACAGACCTGGGGCATTAAAGATAAGTACTCATTTACTTTCTTTTCGGATATGCCGCTGTGTTCGGCGATCTCCCAAACTTCCGGTTCCCGTTCCAACATCTGCTCCAACGCGGTTTTGGAGGCCATCACTTTCCGGATCCGTTCTGCCGTATGGACAGGCACACGGATCAGGCTCGCGTGATTGAGGACACACCGGCTGACACCCTGCCGGATCCATTTGGTGGCGTAGGTGGAGAACCGGTATTCCAATGTGGGGTCAAATTTCTTGGCCGCCACCAAAAGGCCGATACTGCCCTCTTGGATCAGGTCAAGCAGAGGCACGCCTCTGCCTGCATATTCCCGGGCAACAGACACTACCAGCCGCAAGTTTGCACTGACCATCATACGAATGGCCTCTCCATCGCCGGCAGCGCATTTTTGCGCCAGTTCCCGTTCCTGCTCCGGGGTCAACCGGGGAATGGAACGGATCTGCTGCAGATACTGCCGGGCTTCGTCTTCCCCGTGGGTAATGATCGTTTCTTTTTGCTCCGTTAAAGTTGGAGTCATGTATCGAATCCCTTGCTTTCTTTCATTCGGTTTCTCAGCGCCAGCAGGTCGTCATCGGAACTGACCTGTCGGCTTTGGGCCTCGTTGGTGATGGTCTTGATGCAATCCCGCAGAGCATCTTCATTGACCACACCCGCCTGCTGCTGGCAAATGCCCGCCAAATGGGAGGCTTCCTCCGGGGTGATGTCCGCAAGGACACCCAAGGATACTTCCATACCCAAACTGTGGCGTTTTTTTGCCTGGGCGTACACACGACCCAGCAGATTTACGGAAAACTGCCCTTCATTCAGGCTGCCGCACACATCCAGCAAAGCCGGCTCCCGGAAGATCTGGGCGATCACCACTTCCTCTGCCCGGGCGGATTTCATATTGTCATAGCGAATGGACTTGTCCTTAGGCTGCAAAGCCTGCATAGGTGCCAAGTTCACTTTTTCCTGTCGTTTTTTCTCTTGATTGGCACGCTTTTTGAATGCCTTTGTGATCTCCATCTTCATGGCATCCGCGCTGATACCTGCCGCCTCTGCCACACGGCCGCCGTACACTTCCCGCTGCACAGAACTGTCCAGGGTGCAGATCAGTTCTGCCGATTCGTGGACATAGCGGATCTTCTGGTCGTCAACACTTAAGTCATACTTTTTCCGAATGGCATTTAACTGGTACTCCACCCGGTTGGACGAGCCTTCCAAAAGCATTTTGAATCGGTCTGCGCCGAATTTTTTCAAGAATTCGTCCGGGTCTTTGGCATCTTCGATCTGCAGAACTTTCACCCGCAGACCGGCCTTTTCCAAAATAGGAATGGCCCGGGCGGTAGCATTTTGACCGGCCGTATCGCTATCGTAAAGCAAAACGACCTGCTCGGTATAGCGGGTGATCAGGGCGGCCTGTTCTTCTGTCAGGCTGGTGCCCAAGGAAGCCACCGCATTGTCAAAACCGTATTGATGCATAGACACCACATCGATGTTGCCCTCCACCAAAATCAGGCAGTTGGCCTTTGTCTTTTTGGCCAGATTCAAGCCGAACAGATTCTTCCGCTTGTTGAAAATGATCGTTTCCGGGGAGTTTAAGTACTTGGCGATATCTTTGTCATTTTTCAAAGCGCGGCCGCCAAAGCCGATCACATTGCCCCGCACATCGATGATGGGGAACATCAGCCGATCCCGGAAACGGTCGAAAATATTGCCGGTTTTCTGGGACTTGCTCACAAGGCCGGAAGTGATCAATTCTTCCTCCGTGTAGCCTTTACCCCGCAAAGCCTTGACCATAGAATCCCAACTGTCCGGCGCATAACCCACGCCGAATGTGGTGAGGATTCCCTTGGACAGACCCCGTCCCAGCGCATACTCCAGCGCCTGTTTGCCAACAGGGGCATAGAGTTGAGAATGGAAGAAACGGGCGGCCTCTTTGTGCAGCGCCCACTGGCGCTCCTGGACCCGGTAACGGCTCTGATACTGCTCGTCTTCCGGCACCTCCATACCGGCCCGTTTGGCCAGTGAACGGACGGCGTCCGGGTAACTTAAGCCTTCCAACTCCATCACGAAGTTGATGACACCGCCGCCTTTGTGGCAGCCGAAACAGTAGTAGATACCTTTGTCCGGGGCAACGGAAAACGACGCGGTCTTCTCACCGTGGAAGGGGCAAAGACCGAACATATTTGCGCCGGAGCGCTTCAAAACAACGTGCTGACCCACCACATCCTCAATGGGATTGCGGGCAACCAATTCGTCGATAAAAGATTGGGGAAACGCCATATTTCTCGCCCCTTTCCTAAGATTTACAGATTATTATATCACATTATCCGTGAACTTGCCACCCCGCAGGGATGAAAAGTTTGGTATATTTGTCAACGGCATAATTGTCGGTCATACCGGCTATGTAGTCGCAGACCGTGCGCTCCATACCCTCCAAAGACATTTGGGGTTGGAAGTCCTCGGGAAGGGCCTCCGGATGGGCGTAGTAGTATTCATACATCCGCTTGAGCATATCTCTGGCTTTGGACTCCTCGCCCTTAGCCACCGGATTGCGGTAGACCCGCTGGAACATAAATTCCCGCAACTCTGCCAAAGCCTGCTCCACTTGATTCGACAGGTGAATGTCCCCTGCCTCCCGGGAAGTAGTGATCATATCGCACACCAGGGTGTTGATCCGCTCCGAGTAACCCTCGCCCAAGATCTTACGAATGGACTTGGGAATGTCCGAATTGCTTAAAATGCCTGCCCGGATGGCATCGTCGATGTCGTGATTCACATAGGCCATACGGTCTGCCCAGCGGACGATCTTGCCTTCCAAAGTTTCGGGAATGCGCTCACCGGTATGTCCCAAAATGCCCATACGGACTTCGTAAGTCAGGTTCAGACCCTCGCCGTCATTTTCCAGCATATCCACCACCCGCAGACTCTGCTCATTGTGGCGGAAGGGCTGACCCATAGCCTCGGACAGGGCAATTTCGCCTGCGTGGCCGAAAGGGGTATGGCCCAGATCGTGGCCCATGGCAATGGCTTCCGACAAATCTTCATTTAGGTTCAGGGCTTTGGTAATGGTACGGCCGATCCTGCCCACCTCGATGGTGTGGGTCATACGGGTGCGGTAGTGGTCACCCTCCGGCTGCAAAAACACCTGGGTCTTGTGCATCAGCCGGCGGAAGGCCTTACTGTGAATGATCTTGTCCGTATCCCGCTGATAAACCGTGCGCACATCCTCCGTTTTTGGGTCTTCCGGGCGGAGTCTGCCCCGCGATTCGTCGGAAAATGCGGCTTTTTTATCCAGTTGCGTATGTTCCAATCTTTCCAGTTCTTCCCGAATGGTCATTCATTTCACCTCATCACACCGGAAATGCCCGGTACTCTTGGGCAGTTTCCATGCCCTCCACAGTGCCGGCGGTCATATCCACGATCTTATCTAAAAACTTCTGGGTATCGCCTTGGGCCACCAGGATCTCCAACTCCACTTCCGAGCCGAATTGGGTGTCCCGAATGATGCCGCCTTGGGCCTCCACTTCCAGTTTTACGCGCTCGTAATAAGTATAGGGGCAGGGCAGATAGATCACGCTCCACACCCGCTTCATAGACTTGCCTGCCGCGTCAATGGCGATCTTCGCGCCTTTTGTGTAGGCCCGGACCAAGCCGCCTGCGCCCAGTAACGTGCCGCCGAAATAGCGGGTCACCACGCAGCAGACATTGTAAAGATTCTCTTTTTGCAGCACCATCATCATGGGATTGCCCGCCGTACCCCCCGGTTCTCCGTCGTCGGAGAATCGCATCGGGCCGTCTTTGATCACATAGGCCCAGCAGTTATGGGTGGCATCGTAGTGCTGCTTTTTCATTTCGGCAATGCGGGCAAGGGCCTCTTCTTCCGATTCCACAAGCCAAACCCTGCCGATAAATCTGGATTTTTTCTCTATGAATTCATCTTCACCGTACCCGGTTGGCACCAGATATTCATCCAAGGTTTAACACTCCTTTGTGATATACGCTTTCAGCCGTCCGTACAAAATGGGGTCTACAACGGTTTCCACCACGATGCCCTCCTGGGTATAGTCCTCGGAAAGCACCTGGGCGCCGGAGTGCAGCGTGTCCAGCAGGCCGCCCATAGAATAAGGCAGCGTCACCACGATATGGTGGCGGCTATGGCCCAAAGCCTTCTCTATGGCTTTGAGAAGATTGTCCATGCCGTAGCCCTGTTTTGCGGAAATCTTCACGATTTCCTTGCCCACAGGAATGTCCTGGGGGCTGACAAGGTCGGCCTTGTTATAGCATTCCAGCACTTTTGTGCCGGGTTTGGCAAGTTTTCCGATCAGGCCGTTGACCACCTGAATGTGGGCTTCCCTGTCCGGGTCTGCCGCGTCAATTATGTGGAGCAAAAGATCCGCATATTCCAGTTCCTCCAAGGTGGCCCGGAATGCATCCACCAGATGGTGGGGCAGTTTTGCGATAAAGCCAACGGTGTCGGAGAGGATCACATCCAGATTGTCCGAAACGGTCAGTTGGCGGGATGTGGTATCCAAGGTGTCAAACAACCGGTTATTGGCGGGGATCCCCGCGTCGGTCAGTTTGTTAAGGAGCGTGGATTTGCCTGCATTGGTATACCCCACGATGGCGACCACAGGCACGGAATTTTTCTGTCTTCTCTCTCGCTGAACGCCCCGCACCTGTCGGACCTGCTCCAGTTCGTGTTCCAGCCGGGTGATCCGCTCCCGGATATGCCGGCGGTCGGACTCCAGTTTTGTTTCGCCGGGGCCTCTTGTGCCGATGCCGCCGCCTTGGCGGGACAAAGATTTGCCCATACCGGAAAGCCGGGGCAGCAGATATTTATACTGGGCCAGTTCCACCTGCAAACGGCCCTCTTTTGTCTTTGCCCGCTGGGCAAAAATGTCCAAAATCAGTGCGCTTCTGTCCAGTACCGTTACGCCCAGAATTTCTTCCAGCGCCCGAATATGGCCGGCAGACAGTTCGTTGTCAAAGACCACCATAGTGGCCTCGGTGAATTCCACCAGCATTTTCACTTCCTGGGCCTTGCCCTCGCCGATAAAACTGTGGGGGTCGGGGGCGTGGCGATTTTGCAGCACTTTGCCTGTGCAAAAACCGCCGGCGGTTTCCAGCAGCGCTTCTAACTCTTCCAACGTTTCATCGGTGGCCGTCTGCTCTTTTGTGAAGGTGTCTGCATTCAGGCCCACCAGCACCGCGCGCTCTATTTTGTTTTCGAATTTCACTTCCATGGGCGCTCCCCCGGCAAAATTTTCATTATCTGATATTATACCACGATTTTGCCCTTTCGTACAACATAAATCTGCAAAAAGATACAAAAAAGAAAAAGTCCGTACTGCAAACGCAGTACGGACTTAGACTCTTACTTCAGACCGAATCTCTTATTGAAACGATCAACACGTCCACCGGTGTCAACCAGCTTCTGTCTGCCGGTATAGAAAGGGTGGCACTTGGAGCAGATTTCAACCTTGATGTCCTTCTTGGTAGAACCGGTTGTAAAGACGTTACCGCAAGCGCAACGAATGGTTGTCTGTTCGTAATTGGGATGGATACCTTCCTTCATGTTGTTCACCTCTTTCTAGTAGACTAAAAGGGCATAATTACCCTAGCAATTCATTAATCGCCCGAGTATCATACCACAAGCGAATGCAGAATGCAAGTGTTTTTTT
>JAFQDY010000207.1 GCA_017399325.1 Oscillospiraceae bacterium | reverse complement strand
GCTGCACCTGCTGCAAGCGAGGCAGAATACAAGGATGTGAAGTTCAGCGGTATCCGCCGCGCCATCAGCAAGTCCATGACCACTTCTTTGCACACCATGGCTCAGCTGACCCACAACACTTCCTTCGACGCAACCGCAATTCTGAACTACCGCAAGGTACTGAAGGCTGCCGGTGGCGAATACGCAGGCATCACTCTGGGCGACATCATCCTGTATGCTGTTTCCCGCACTCTGCTGAACTACCCCGATCTGAACGCCAATATGCTCGATGACAACAGCATCCGCCTGTTCAACCACGTGAACCTGGGTGTTGCTGTGGATACTCCCCGTGGCCTGATGGTTCCCACCATCCGCCACGCAGACGAAATGAGCCTGCTTGAGATCTCCAAAGCCGTTAAGGAACTGGCTGCCGAGTGCCGTGATGGCGCTATCAGCCCCGATAAACTGTCCGGCGGCAGTTTCACCGTTTCCAATCTGGGTAATATGGGCGTTGAGTCCTTCACTCCCGTTATCAATCCTCCCCAGACCGGTATTCTGGGCGTCTGCGGCACTATCGACCGCGTACGCAAGGGCAAGGACGGCAATATCGAGATCTACCCCGCAATGGGCCTGAGCCTGACTTACGACCACCGGGCCGTAGACGGCACGCCCGCAGCAAAGTTCCAGAAGGAACTGGGCTACAATCTGGAGAACTTCACTGTTCTGCTGTCCAAGTAAGGAGTAGCATATGGAAATCTTTGACTTACTGGTCGTTGGCGGTGGCCCCGGTGGCTACCTGTGCGCTGAAAGAGCAGCGCAGGGCGGCATGAAAGTGGCCCTCTTTGAGAAGAAGGCGCTGGGCGGCACTTGCCTGAACGAAGGCTGTATCCCCACAAAGACATTGCTGAACTCTTCCAAAATGTACCGGCACGCCACTGAAAGCGCGGCCTATGGCGTAACTGCCACCGGCGTTACCTTTGACCACGCAAAAGTCGTTGCCCGTAAGAACAAGGTTGTGAACACGCTGGTCTCCGGCGTGGGCGCGACTATGAGCGCAAATAAAGTTACCGTCATCACCGGCGAAGCGGTCATTACCGGCCGCGCCGATGAGGGCTTTACCGTGCAGGCCAACGGAACTACCTACACCGGCCGCCGTCTGTCTATCGCCAGCGGTTCGGAGACGGTCGTTCCTCCCGTGCCCGGCCTGAAAGAAGGCCTGGCTTCCGGCTTCGTGGTCACTAACCGCGAGGTGCTGGACCTGACCGAACTGCCCAAGAACCTGGTGGTGATCGGCGGCGGTGTCATTGGCTTGGAAATGGCTTACTACTTCGCCTCTGTTGGCGTTGCAGTTACCGTTATCGAGATGATGCCCAAGATCGCCGGCGCAACCGACCCCGAGATCTGCAAAGTGCTGACCGACGCATTCGTCAAGCGCGGTATGACCTTCAAACTCTCCTGCAAAGTGCTGGAAGTGAAGGGTTCTTCCGTTGTCTATGAAGAAAACGGCGAGAAGAAAGAGATCGCCTGCGATAAGGTACTTCTGTCTGCCGGCCGTCGTCCTGCAACTGCAGGCATCGGTCTGGAAACTTTGGGTCTGCAAATGGACCGGGCCGCCATCGTTACCGACCGGCATATGTGCACCACCGTGCAGAATGTGTATGCCATCGGCGATTGCAACGGCAAGTCTATGCTGGCTCACACCGCATACCGGGAAGCCGAGGTTGCTGTCAACCATATGCTGGGCAAGACCGACGAGATGCGCTACGATGTGATCCCGGCAGTTATCTATACTGACCCGGAAGTGGCATCTGTTGGTCATAGCAAGGAAGGCGCTGAAAAACTGGGTATGAACGTGAAGGAAGTCAAACTTCCCATGTCCTACGCAGGCCGCTACCTGGCTGAGACCGACGGCGGTAAGGGCTTTATCAAACTGGTGGTAGACACCGACCGTAACCGGCTGGTCGGCTGCCATATGGTAGGCTCCTACGCTTCTGAAATCATCATGACTGCAACCATGATGGTGGATACCGAACTGGCTCCGGAAAGACTGCAAAAGTTTGTCTTCCCCCATCCCACTGTTGCAGAAATCATTCGAGAAGCAATTTTCCATATTTAAGGAGGAAATAAAATATGCCTAAGAGTTTGTATGTGGATCCTTCCGTGGTACGCGCACCCGGTAAGGTAACCTTCAACGAGATCCCCGTAAACCAGTACAACAAGTCCGTTAAGGACGAACTGAAGTCCGGCAAGTACACCAAGGAAGACTTGATCCGTATTTACCGCGATATGACCATTCTGCGTGAGTTCGAGACCATGCTGAATAATATCAAGACTCAGGGCGGCTACAACGGCATCGACCACACCTATCCCGGCCCTGCTCACCTGTCCATCGGTCAGGAAGCAGCTTGCGTCGGTCAGGCTTACCTGCTGGACGAGAACGACTTCTCTTTCGGCAGCCATCGTTCCCACTCCGAAATTCTGGCTAAGGCTCTGTCTACCATCAACAAGATGAGCGACGAGCAGTTGATGAATGTTATGGAGAACTTCCTGGAAGGCAAGT
>JAFQDY010000206.1 GCA_017399325.1 Oscillospiraceae bacterium | reverse complement strand
TTTTCTCCGTCCAATGTCCAATACATCTGGGTGTCTGTGTGAATTTTAATTTCTGCGGCGTTGCGGAAAGTGAGCATACGGCAGTTGTACTGCTGCTTTTGCACCGCCATAATGCACTCGGTGATCTCCGAAAGATCCCGTGGCGCCCGCACCAGCAGCACCTCAAACCGGCCGTCCTGCATATCCACCTGATTGGGGTCTAAGGAAATGATGCCGGCAATGGAAGTGGAGTTGCAAATGGCGCCGAACAGATAGTCGTCTTCCAAAACATCCCCGTCCAGTTCCAGCCGGACGCGGTTTTTGCGGATCTGGGACAGTTCGTGGATGCCCTCCAGCAGATAGGCCGTGTGCCCCAAGGCGTTTTTTACATTTTGGGGCGTGGCATAACTGGCCTTGGAAAATGCGCCGAAAGAGGCGATATAGGAAAAATAGCGGTTTTCGAACCGGCCCACATCATAGCGGTCACACTGACCTTCCACGATCTGCCGGGCTGCGGTCAGGGGGTCAAGGGACAGGCGCAAAGAGGTGGCAAGGTCGTTGGTAGAACCGGTGGGAATGTAGCCGATGGGAATGTCTAAGTTTGCCTGCAGAAGACCGGTGACGGTCTCGTTGAATGTGCCGTCGCCGCCGCAGCATACCACCAGATCTTTTCCGGCGGCCATGGTTTTCACTGCGGCCGTGCCATCTTGCGGACCGGCGGTAACATACATATGCACATCATAATCTGCCCGGTTGAAAATATTCAAAATGTCCACTAAAACCCGATTTGCTTTCCGCATACCGGCAACGGGATTGAGGATCAGTAACAATTCTTTCATTGCGTTCACCTTGCTTAAGTAGAATTTCCTGCTTATATTATACCACCCGGCCGAAAAATCGCAAGCAGAATCGGGAAGTTTTTGTCTGCGCTTACGGAAAAATCGCCGGTTGACAGAGGGGAAGAACGGGGGTATAATAGGAAAAAATAATAGGACAGTTCGTGACCATCCTGTCGGTAAACAAAACTAGGGGCTAAGGGATCTGATGGGCGCAGTATGCGCCTTTTTTGTTTGCGGACACGGCTGTGTCCGCTTTTTTGGAGGAAAAATGAGAAAAAATGCACGATTTTTGACCCAAGGTGCGATCCTTGCGGCCCTGTATGTGGCCTTGACCCACCTGCAAAATCTGCTTTTGCCCGGCTCGGCCACTTGGGCCATCCAGTTCCGGGCATCGGAGGCCCTCTGCGTATTGGCTCTGTTTACCCCGGCGGCCATTGCGGGTCTGACGCTGGGGTGTCTGCTTTTCAATATCAGTTTTGCCGGGGCGCTGCCGCTGGATTTTCTGGTGGGGAGTCTGGCATCTTTCTTAGCCACCGCCGGTATGTATGGCTTGCGGCGAATCACGGTGAAAGGCTATCCGCTTCCTGCTATGCTTTTGCCGGCGATCAGCAACGCCCTGCTGGTAGGCTGGGAATTAACCGTCTATGTGGGCGGCGGTTTCTGGCTCAACGCCCTGTATGTGGCCATCGGCGAGGCGGCGGTCCTGCTGACGCTGGGCACGGCGCTGTTTTACGCCATTGACCACAACAAAAACCTCAAACGATTTTTTGCATAATAAAAGCGGGCGTGTAAAATCACGCCCGCTTCTTTTTTAGTCCTCAAATTCCAAAACATCCTTGTAACGGTCTTTGAAAATGTTGTACACGGCATCCAGTGTGTCTTCGCTTTCCACCGCCACATAATTTTCGTTTTCCTCGTCGATGGGCTGGACTTCCAAAATCACGATCTCATTGGAATCTTCCGGCATCAGGATCAGATATTCCTTGCCTTCGTAGTCGATGCAATCCAGATATTCGAAGTTCAGTTCGTCGCCGTTTTCGTCGGTGAGGGTCAGGATGGATTCTTCTTCCTGCAGGATCTCTTCGTTTTCCATAGTTAAATCTCCTTACGGCAAAATTTCTCTGAGAAAAGTATAAGCCAAAACGGCGCTTCTGTCAACTAATGGCATCTTGCGCAGGGGGTCAGGTTTTTATCCTTTGCGGCGGACAAAGTGGATTCCGAAATCACCTTTGCGTTGGAAAGACCCGGACAATGCTGGCTAGCGTGGTATCTCTTGCCGGTCTCGGTGATGTAGACAGTTTGGGAATCGTTGTCTGCGGGGGCGTGATCCGGGTCGGCGGCGTTGCAGCGGGTGCATTTGCCTTGCTCGTAATTGTGGCCCAGCGCAGAGCCGCTTGCAGCGCCACAGTGGCAGGTGGCGGCCTCTGTGCAGGTGGCTTCAGCGTAGGTGTGACCGGTTGCGGCAGTCTCGTCACTTTGGTATGTATCACCGCAGTCACAGGTGTATGTGGTGTAACCCTTTTCGGTGCAGGTGGGCGCGGTTACGGTGGCTATGTAATCGTGGGTGTGGACCGGGGTTTCGGAGGTGTCTTCGGTGACGGTTTCCGAGGAAGATTCGGAAATATCCTGCAAACCGTCCTGTGTGTCGGTTTCGGTCGTATCGTTGTGGATGGAGTCGTTTATGCCGGAAGAAATATTTCCGGCCACCTCACCGCAGGCCGCCAGCGACAACGCCAAAACCACCGCCAGGATCAAGGCAAATATCTTTTTCATACCGTTTCCCTCTTATTCGACTCCGCGCATACCCATTTTGTCCCGCAGGTCGCCGAGACTTTTGTTGTATTGGGCCTGGGTAATGGCGTGGCGTTCCAAAAACAGATCCAGCGTGTGCTTTTGCTGCAGAAACAGTTCTTTCTTTTTTTCGTCCGCAGAGAGGTTCTCCCACGCAACTTTTTTGTCCATAACTTTCTCCTTGGGCAGCGCCCTTTGTGTGATGATTTCATTATATCCCAGCGGGACAGAGGTGTCAACAATGCCTGCAATAATCGCCCAAAAGCCTTCTCCTTGAGGAGAAGGTGGCAGCCCACAGGGCTGACGGATGAGGTGATGTGATTAAAAGCAAAGCGTAAAATGTAAATTGCTGCGGGCGACCACTGGTCGCCCCTACAGATTCTTTGGATACCTTCCGTATGCACATTGTAGGGGCGACCTGCGGTCGCCTGCGGGCGTTCACAGAACGCCCCTACGATGCGCCCGAAAGGTGTCGATAAAGTTTGTAGGGGGCGGCCCCTTGGACGCCCCGTAAACAAAGGTTTCGATAAAACTCTTAGGGGCTTTCATTGCTCGCCCGTGAAAAACAAAACCAGCCACCGGGAAGGGCAGTGCACCATAGTGATAAAATGGTTTTGAACGACCCCTTTTTCGCTTAACTTCACAAAAAATTCCCGGAATGCGTCAGCATTCCGGGAATTTTGTTATTTGTTAATCAAAAAAGTTGCCACTTCAAAACTGCATA
>JAFQDY010000205.1 GCA_017399325.1 Oscillospiraceae bacterium | reverse complement strand
TACCAAATGCCTCGCAGAGTTTCTCCGCCCGCAGGCGGAGAAAGAACATAACAATATGCGAAAACCCGGGACATGTGCCTGGGTTTTCGCACTTCTATCGGGCAAGTGTGCGCCTTCGGCGTGCGCGCAGCCCGATGCAGACTTCCATTTCGATCAAAGCCTGCTTTGATCGAAGCGTGTCAAAAACACGTTTTTGACACGCTGAAAACCCCTGAAACCGCCTAGGTTTCAGGGGTTTCGGCGATGTATCTAAATTGGTCGCCAACCATGGCATTTCCAACCGATTTGGATATGGCCCATCAGGATACCTGTTTTCGTATTTACTAAATCAAACATCCGCGTTATAATTAAGCAAACACTAAAATAAAGAGGCGATAGTATGGAACTTGACCATATGTTGAAGGCATTGGGTGAGCCAATGCGTTTAAAAATATATCAGGCTCTTTTGGAAAGAAAGCATTGTGTCCGATCGCTTTCCAAGAAGTTCGGAATCTCTGAATCTGCTATTTCGCAGCACATGAAAGTAATGAAAGACGCTGGCTTGGTCTATGGCAAGAAATACGGCTACCACACACATTATCTTCCACAACAGGATGCTGTTGATTTTCTCACGACGCAGTTCGAACATATGCGAAAAGCATCGCTGACTGTAGATCGTGACATGACCGTCTGCCAGTGCGAGTATCGGAAAGAGGGCGAACACGTATGAATATCTTACTTGATTTATTCCTGACTTTTGCAAAAATCGGTCTATTCACCTTTGGCGGCGGATATGCTATGATTTCGATGATTGAACACAACTGCGTAGAGCGCAAGCAGTGGATAACCCACGATGAAATGATGAATGTGACCGTCATTGCAGAATCCACTCCCGGCCCCATTGCCATCAACTGCGCCACTTTTACCGGCTATAAAAAAGCCGGATTTGTTGGTGCCTTGTCTGCAACGCTGGGCATGATTGTTCCGTCCTTCGTAGTGATCTATTTGATTTCCATGTTCCTGGATAACTTTTTGGAACTGACCATTATTGCCAATGCGTTTAAGGGCATCAAAATCGCTGTTGGCATTCTGATTCTGGATGCGGCAATCACCATGATTAAGAAAATGCACAAGAAAAGATTGCCGCGAACGATTATGGTTTGTTCCTGTGTCGCGATGCTCTGCATCAATATCTTTGCATGGAACTTTTCCTCCATCAGCCTGATGCTGATTGCAGCAGTTGTGAGCCTGACGTTCTTTATTCTGAATGGCGCACCGGAACAGAAAGGCGGTGCAAAGAAATGATTTATCTTGATTTGTTTCTTGGCTTCCTGAAAGTCGGATGCTTTGCCTTCGGTGGAGCCTATGGGGCTATCCCACTGATCCGTGACGTGGTGATGTCCTATGGTTGGCTGAGTGATGAAATGTTGACCTATATGATCGCTGTCAGCGAAAGCACCCCCGGCCCAATCATGGTAAATCTCGCCACTTATATCGGCAGCAGCCAAGCCGGATTTCTGGGCGCAGTTATCGCAACACTGGCAGTTGTCCTACCTTCGTTCCTGATTATCCTGTTGGTAACGGCATTGTTGAAAACAGCATTGAAAAACAAGTATGTTCAGGCTATTCTGCGTGGTCTGAAACCTTGTGTAATCGGTATCGTACTGGCTACCGGTATTTATATGATGATGGGAAACTGCTTCGGAACACTTTTTGCAATCAAGGTCAATGTGCGGTCACTCATCATTACCGTGCTTTTGTTTGCTTCGATGTTTGGATACAAATATTTTGCGAAGAAGAAATTGTCGCCAATTCTCTTAATTGTTATATCAGCGATAGCAGGGATTATAGTTTATTGAATTTTGAACAGCAGTCATGCACAACGATGTATGGCTGCTTATTTATTAAGAAGAGCAGTTCTCCCGAGAAAACTGCCCAAAACGGCGGGGTATTTCGTTCAGTACCCTTAGAACATCCGCTTTCATGAGTAGGCATCTATTCTTTATGACCTCAAATTAGGACACGAAAAGCCCAGAAACCGTGAGGTTTCTGGGTTTTCGGGCGATGTATCTAAATTGGTCGCCAACCATGGCTTGAGGGGTATAAATAGATACCCTGCATTACGCTATTCCCCTTTTGACTCTTTCTGCAGTTTTAGGGCACACTCTGTGTGTTTCCCAAGAAACTGTTCTGCGTAGTTCCGTGCGTTCGTGTTGCGTGTATAGACCACATGGAATGCATGAGGTTCTGTGATTCCGTCCAGGGTAAATGTAC
>JAFQDY010000204.1 GCA_017399325.1 Oscillospiraceae bacterium | reverse complement strand
GTATCTTCGGCACAAAATAAACCCAAGCGGCATAAAAAAGCCCCCTTGTGTAAAGGGGTAGCGAAGCGAATTAAAATAGGTATGCCTGCCGGTGGCAGGCATACCTAAATTCAAATGGCAAAATCTCTGATTTTTGACTGGGGGATTGTTACAACCCCTCCGTCTTCGCCTGCGGCGAATCCACCTCCCCTTACACAGGGGAGGCTTTTTTTATTCCAATTCGAAGGCGCCGGTGTAGAGAAATGTAGGGACCGGCGTCCTCGACGGTCCGCTGGTTTTTGGACTGTCCGGGAGGCCAGTCCCTACAAAATTACTCTAATTCGAATGCGCCGGTGTAGAGCCGGTAATATGTGCCCTTTTGGGCGATCAAGTCCGCGTGGGTGCCGCGCTCGATAATTCTGCCTTGGTCTAAAACCATAATGCAGTCGGCATTGCGGACGGTGGACAGTCTGTGGGCAATCACAAATGTGGTTCTGCCCTTCATCAGCGCGTCCATACCCTTTTGTACCAAAGCCTCGGTGCGGGTGTCGATGGAGGAGGTAGCCTCGTCCAAAATCATTACCGGGGGATTGGCTACCGCCGCCCGGGCGATGGCGATCAATTGCCGCTGACCTTGGGACAGTTGGGCGCCGTTGCCTGTTAACATAGTATTGTAACCATCGGGCAAACGGGTGATGAAATCGTGGGCATTGGCGGTCTTTGCCGCGGCAATGCAGTCCTCATCGGTGGCATCCGGATTGCCGTAACGGATATTGTCCATCACCGTGCCGGTGAACAGATTGGTCTCCTGCAAAACGATGCCAAGGCTTCGCCGCAAGTCCGCCTTGCGGATCTTGTTGATATTGATGCCGTCATAGCGGATCTTGCCGTCGGCAATGTCATAGAACCGGTTGATCAGATTGGTAATGGTGGTCTTGCCGGCGCCGGTGGCGCCCACAAAGGCCAGTTTCTGACCGGGGTTGGCATAGAGGGTAATGTCGTGAAGCACGGTCTTTTCCGGCACATAGCCGAAATCCACGCTGTCCATGGTGATGTCGCCGGTCAGTTCCGTGTAGGTCACCGTGCCGTCAGCCTGATGGGGGTGTTTCCACGCCCACTGGCCTGTGTGTTCTTTGGTTTCGGTAAGACGGCCGTTTTCGTCAATGCGGCAGTTGACCAGCGTCACATAGCCTTCGTCGGCTTCCACTTCTTCGTCCAGCAGTTCAAAAATGCGCTCCGCGCCTGCCAGCGCCATCACGATGGCGTTGATCTGGTTGCTGATCTGGCCGATGGGCATATTGAACTTGCGGCTTAAGAGCAGAAACGCCGCCAGACCGCCCAATGTGAGCAGGTTGCCGTTTGATGTGATGGCAAGATAGCCACCCACGATGGCCAAAACGGTATACTGCAGATAGCCCAGATTGTTATTCACCGGGCCCATCATATTGGTAAACGCGCCGGCCTTGAAAGCATTGGCCCGCAGGTCTTCGTTGATAGCGTTGAATTCGTCTTTGCAGATCTGCTCCCGGCAGAACACTTTCACCACCCGCTGGCCTGTGATCATTTCTTCCACATAGCCGTTGACTTTGCCCAGGGCTTTTTGCTGGCCGATGAAGAACTTGGCGGAGTTCATAGCCACCGCTTTGGTCACATACAGAATGCCTGCGGCGGTCACGATCATTACGCCGGTCAAAATGGGAGACGACACGATCATCAGGGCAAACACCGTCACAAGGGTCGCCGCAGAGGAAATACAGTTGGGCAGAGCCTGGGTGATCATTTGCCGCAAGGTGTCGATGTCTGCGGTGTAGCGGCTCATCACATCGCCTGCCGGGTGGGTGTCAAAGTAGCGAATGGGCAGCCGCTGCATATGGCGGAACATATCGTCCCGAATGGTTTTCTGGGTGCCCTGTCCCACTTTGACCATCAGATAGTTATACAGGAACGAGGACACGATGCCCAGCACATACACCACGCCCATACCGATCAAAAACCGGATCAGCGGCGCAAAATTGGGGTTTTCCTGACCGATCAAGGGAGAAATATAGTTGTTGATCAGCGGGTCGAGGGAATAACTGCTCAACGCCGTTGCCAAGGATCCCAGCAAAATGCACAGGACCACCAGCACCATTCTGCCCCGATAGGGCTTCATATAACCAATCAGGCGAAGGAGCGTTTTCTTGGGGTCTTTGGCCTTACGGCCGTCGCCTTTCATACGGATAGGAGGCATTACTCTTCGCCCCCTTTCACTTGAGATTCATAGACTTCCCGGTAGATTTCGGAAGTTTGGAGCAATTCGTCGTGCTTGCCGGCCGCGGCCACCTTGCCGCCGTCCAGCACCAGGATCAGGTCGGCTTCCTGGACAGAAGCCACCCGTTGGGCGATGATCAGTTTGGTGGTGTTGGGAATTTCCTCTTTGAATGCCTTGCGGATCATCGCGTCGGTGCGGGTGTCCACCGCGGAGGTGGAGTCGTCCAGAATGAGAATTTTCGGTTTCTTCAGCAGCGCTCTTGCAATGCAAAGCCGCTGCTTCTGACCGCCGGACACATTGGTGCCGCCCTGTTCGATATGGGTGTCGTAGCCATCGGGGAACGCCGCCACGAAATCATGGGCGCAGGCCAGCCGGCAGGCGTGTTCCATTTCTTCGTCGGTGGCGTTGGGGTTGCCCCAGCGCAGATTGTCTTTGATGGTGCCGGAAAACAGGGTGTTTTTCTGCAAAACCATAGCCACCGCGTCCCGCAGGGCGTGAATGTCATACTCCCGCACATCCACGCCGCCTACTTTCACAACGCCTTCGGTTGCATCGTACAGGCGGGGGATCAGTTGCACCAGCGTGGACTTGGAAGAACCGGTCACGCCCAGAATGCCCACGGTCATACCCGCATCAATGTGCAGATCGATGTGCTCCAGCGCGTTCCGTCCGGCCTGTTTGGAATAGCGGAAGGACACATTTTCAAAGTCCACCGAGCCGTCTTTCACTTCCGTTACAGGGTTTTCGGGACTATCCAGCGCAGGCTTTTCGGTGAGCAGTTCGTAAGCACGGCGCATAGGCGCCCGGCTCATGGTGAACATCACGAACACCATGGACATCATCATCAGGCCCATCAAGATCTGACTGGTGTAGGTAAACATCGCGGTCAGGGCGGCGGTGTCAACGCCGGAATCGGGAGCGATCACCAGTTTTGCGCCCAAAAAAGAGATCACGATGATGCAGGTGTAGACCGCAAACTGCATCAGGGGGTTATTGAAGGCCATGATCCGCTCGGCCTTGGTGAAGTCCTTGTAGATGGCATCGGAAGTTTCATTGAATTTTTCCACCTCTGCATCCTCCCGGACGAAGGATTTCACCACCCGGACGCCCCGGACATTTTCCTGCACCACATTGTTGAGTTTGTCGTAGGTTTTGAACACCCGCTCAAATATGGGGTGGACTTTCTTGATCAGAAACAGCAGACCGAAAGCCAAAAGCGGCAGCATAATGCAGTAAATGATGCTAAGCCGGGGGCTGATACGGAACGCCATGACCAGCGCCATCACCACCATCACCGGGGTACGGAAGATCATACGAATGGACATCTGGAATGTCATCTGCAGATTGGCAACATCAGAAGTCAGACGGGTAACGATGGAAGACGTGGAGAACTTATCGATATTGGAAAAGTCGTAAGTCTGCACTTTACCGTACATATCGTGCCGCAGATTCCGGGCAAAACCGGTGCTGGCATAGGACGCAAAAAAGGCCGACGCCACACCGAACAGCAAACTGCACAAAGCGCACAGGGCCAGCAATCCGCCGTATTTCCAAACCATAGCCATATTGCCCGGCTCAATGCCTTGGCGGAGCATTTCCGCCAAAACCAGCGGAATAAAAATCTCCATAGTCACTTCGCCGATCATACAGATGGGGCTTCCAAGGGCCGTCCATTTGTACTCCCGGACACTCTTCATCAGGGTCTTTATCAAAACTTTCTCCTCCCCTTTGGAAAACACTTCTCTAGCATACTATTTTACCACGCCCGGTTCTGAATGCAATAGAATTGGAAAAAAGTTTACAATTTTATTTGTTTTTGCTATACTGAAAAAGGAAGGAAGTGAGCCGATGAAAGCCGATTGCCATATGCATATGGTTCTGGACGGCGTTAACTGGAAAAGCGCCATCGCCAGACACAGGGATAACCCCCAAGAGGATTTTATCCGCAACGCCCTGCAGACCTACAAAGACCTGGGTTACACCTACCTGCGGGACGGCGGTGATAAATGGGGCGTGGGCGCTAAGGCAAGGGAATTGGCTCCCGACTACGGCATCACCTACCGCACGCCCCTGTCACCTCTGTGCAAAGCCGGCCATTACGGCGCATTTATCGGCACTGCATTTGAAAATGCCGCAGAATTTGCCCGGCAGGTGGTAAACATTCGGAAAAATGGCGGCGATTTCATAAAAATTATGATCTCCGGTTTGATGGACTTTCATCAGTTTGGTGTGCTGTCCGAACCGGGTCTTGCCCAAAAAGAAATCACAGAACTTGTCCACATCGCCAAAGAAGAAGGAATGTCGGTGATGGTTCACGCCAACGGCGCAGACACGGTGATCGCCGCGGCAGAAGCCGGGGTGGATTCCGTGGAGCACGGGGCCTATCTGGACAGAAACGCCCTTGATGCTATGAAAGATGCAGGCGCAGTTTGGGTGCCGACCTTATCCACCATCGGAAATCTTTTGGGCAAAGGCCGCTTTCCCGACGACCAAGTGAAGGAAATTTTGGATTCTGCTTTGCAGAATGTTTCGGATTTTGCCGAAATGGGCGGCTTGCTGGCTTCCGGCACAGACGCAGGCGCCTGGGCCGTTCCCCACGGCAGTGCCACCGAGGAGGGGTATTTTGCCGCGGCCGGTGTGGGTGAAGATGTCTTGGCCCAAGGCCTCGAAGTGATACGGCAGAAGTTTTAATTTTGTGGGGACCGGCCTCCTCGACACCTCGCAACAATATTTTTAAACGGGTCGTCGAGGGCGCCGACCCCTACATACCCCACCAAAAGAATTCGTAGGGGCGAACTGTGTTCGCCAGCGGGCGGATGCTATCCGCCCCTACGCAAAATACTGATGCTTATAAAAACCACACCCAACAGGGTGTGGTTTTTTAATCGTTTTTTATGCATTCTTGGCGAAATTCCAGGCGCTGCGGCACATATCTTCCACCGAATATTGTGCTTCCCAGCCAAGAAGCGTCTTGGCTTTTTCTGCGTCCGCCCAGAAGGCCGGCAGGTCGCCGTCCCGGCGCGGGCCGAACACATAGGGAATTTTGATGTTGTTGGCATCCTGGAAGGCGCTCACCAGTTCCAGCACGGAAACGCCATTGCCCGTTCCCAGATTCACTGCCTCCACGCCGGTTTTGTCTTTCGCAAACTCCAGCGCTTTTAAGTGTCCCACCGCCAGGTCCACCACGTGCAGGTAGTCCCGCCGGCAAGTGCCGTCGGGGGTGGGATAGTCGTTGCCGAAAATGGTCAGTTTCTCTAACTTTCCCGCCGCAACACGGCCGATATAGGGCATCAGATTGTTGGGAATGCCGTTGGGATCGTCGCCCAAAAGCCCCGATTCGTGAGCGCCGATGGGGTTAAAATACCGCAGCAAAACCGCGCAAAAATCGGGGTTTGCCGCCACATAATCGGCTATTATCCGCTCGATCATCACCTTGGTCTGTCCGTAAGGGCTGGTGGACTTGACGGCGGGCATTTCCTCTTTGTAAGGATAGGGATTGTCCGGGCCGTAGACCGTGGCAGATGAGGAGAAAATAAACTTCCTGCAGCCGAATTTTTCCATCACTTCCAGCAGTGTCAGCGCACTGTCCAAATTGTTGCGGTAGTAGGCAAGGGGTTTTTGCACGCTCTCGCCCACCGCCTTGAATGCGGCAAAATGGATCACCGCGTCGATTTTATGTTCCGCAAACACCGCGTCCAAAGCCGCCTTGTCCTTGCAGTCGATGGGATAAAAAGCGGGTCTTGTCCCCGTGATGGTTTCAATGCGGTCGATCACTTCTGCCTTGGCATTGGACAGGTCGTCTGCAACGATGACTTTATGGCCGGCGTGGATCAATTCCACCGCGGTATGGCTGCCGATGTAACCGGCGCCGCCGGTAACCAAAACATTCATTCTGCTACCTCCATTGGTACGCCGCCCTGTGGGCGGATCCGCAAAATATGACACGCGCCGTCGCCCAAAGCAGCATCGATGCCTTTGCGGAAATCTTCCAGCAACGCATTGGGCACAAAGGCCTGCACCGTACCGGCAAAACCACCGCCGTGGACCCGGAATGCGCCCTTGCCCTGCAGATATTTTTCACAAAGCGCCAGGGTGAGCGCCACATCCTGATGGGCGGTGTTTCCGGCGGGGATCACGTTTTGCAGATACATATAGGAACTGCGGCCGCTTTCCTTCACAAGACGCAAAAATTCGTGGAAATCGCCCTGCTCCAAGGCCGCCACCTGCTTGGGAACTCTTTCGTTTTCCCCATAGAAGTGCGCCGCCCGCAAAACCGCCCGGTCGCCGCATTTTTTGCGGAGCGCAGGGATCGCGGCGTAGAAGTCTTTTTCTGCCACTTCCGTCAGCACCTCTTTATGGAAGTAAGCGGCAACGGCTTTCATTTCATTGGGTATAGCCGCATATTCGTCGGTCAGATCCGCGTGATCTGCGCCGGAATCGATGATGCACAGGGCGTGGCCGCAAGCGCTAAAGTCAAAAGCAACCGGGGAAATTTCCCCTGTTTCAAAGTCGATGGCCACCAGATTGCCCACGGCAGAGGCGGTCTGATCCATCAGACCGCAGGGTTTGCCGAAGAACACATTTTCCGCGTACTGGCCGATTTGGGCCACTTGGGCAGGGGTCGCTTTTCCGCCAAAGAACAGGCAGTTGATGATGGTGCCGATGAGCACCTCGTAGGCCGCGGATGAAGACAGGCCGCTGCCGGGCAAGACAGTAGATTCGCAATAGGCATCGAAGCCTTTTACCTTGCAGCCCAGTTCCGCAAACCGGGCGGCCACGCCCCGGATCAGGGCAGGGGTGGTGTTGATCTCCTCTGCCTTGGGCATCAGTTCGGTTACATTGATTCTACAAAGCGGATAGCCTTTGGACAAAATACGAATGGTGTCCGTGCCGTTTTCCCGCACCGCCGCCACGGTGTCTAAATTCACCGCCGCCGCCAACACCCGACCCCGCTGGTGGTCGGTGTGATTGCCGCCGATCTCCGTACGGCCGGGAGCGGAAAAATAGCGTTCGGGCGCGCCTCCAAAGGCCGCAGAAAAGCCTGTGTCCAGCGCCGCCTTCAGGGCAGATTCCATTTTCAAAACAGGTGTTGCCATGGGCCATTCCTCCCAGTTTGTTTTGTATATTATACAACGACCGCACAAAAAATGGAAGTACCAAACAGATATTCTTGACTGCGGATTAAAAATGTGCTACTATAACGGCGTTCAAATCAAAATCCGCAATGCGCCGCTGTGGTGGAATAGGTAGACACAAGGGACTTAAAATCCCTCGGAGTAAAATCCGTACCGGTTCGATTCCGGTCAGCGGCACCAATAAAAGCGAGACCCCTTTTGGGGTTTCGCTTTTATTATTCTTGAAGGAAACCGGAATCGAACAAACATAAATGCAAGTGTCCGGTGGACACTTGCTGCCACCAGTTCGCAAACTGGTGGCTACAATAATTTTTTGCAAAGCAAAAAATGGAAATCGATTCCCTTTGCGGGCGGACGCTGTTCGCCCCTACGATGCACAGGAAAGGCTTCGTAAGAATTCGTAGGGACCGGCCTCCCGGACGGTCC
>JAFQDY010000203.1 GCA_017399325.1 Oscillospiraceae bacterium | reverse complement strand
GTACAAAGAATGGATCTTAAAAGCCAAGGAAAAACGACTGCTGCATTTGCACTTTACCATGGCGGACAATCCGGGGCTGGCAAGCGCCATCCGGCAAAGGTACGAGGCCATGTACACGGGACTTTTCTACCGGCGGTATATACTGGGGCAGTGGTGTGTGGCGGAAGGTCTGGTGTACGATTTTCAGCCGGAAAAACACATCACGGAAGAGATTCCTGCCGGTGGGCGCTACTATATTTCTGTGGACTACGGCACGAGAAACCCTTTTTCTGCGGGCCTTTGGTGTGTGGCCGGTGGTCGGGGGGTGCGGATCCGGGAGTTTTACCACAGCGGGCGGGACTCGGGACGAATGCTCACCGACGAGGAATACCACCACGCGCTGGTGACATTGGCGGGCGGTCTGCCGGTGGAGTTGGTGGTGGTCGACCCCTCAGCGACGTCTTTTATCGCCACCGTTCGCGCCCATGGGGTGTTTTCCGTTCGCAAAGCGAAAAACGATGTGCTTTACGGCATTCGTCTGGTGGCAGGTATGCTGCAAAAAGGGGTTCTGCAAGTTTTGCCCCAATGCAGAGATACCATTCGGGAGTTTTCTCTGTATCGCTGGGAGGAAAACGGCGCTGCCGACCGGGTGTGCAAGGAGAATGACCACGCAATGGACGACATTCGCTATTTCTGTGCCACGATCCTCAGCAGAAACAGGGATGTCAGAAGAAAGATCGGAGGAGATGCAAATGAAAAAATGGTTGCAAAATAACTTCCTGCCTATGTGGGCCAAAGAAACGCTCCTGCGGGACAAACGGCAGTTGGAACTGGAAAACACGCAGCTGCAACAGAAAGTCCGGGAACTGGAGGCCTACATTCAGGGAGTACAAGCGGGTTTGCGGGTTAACAATCGGATCAGCGTCGTAAACCATGGAGGAAAAGTATGAGTATTTATCAGTATGAACAGGCGTTCGGCGCCTGTGACAAAACCACTTCCGCTATGCGCAAGGCCATCGACCGGTGGTTTGCCCTGTACTACGACGAAACTGCAGACAGCACGACCGATGCCTGTCAGCGGATCCCCTATACGGTGGTGAACAAACTGGTCAAGTCCGTGTTCGGGGAGTATCAGGCCACCGCAAATACGCCTTTCGGAACGAAAGTTCTGAAAGCGCTGGACGAGAAAAAGCGGCTGGCGGTTCAGTTGGCGTTGGTTGGCGGCGCGTGTTACATCAAACCCTGTCCCACGGAGTCGGGATTTGAATTTGCCTTGGTGCCCAGAAATCAGGCGCTGATCTTCGGCAGAAACGGAAGCGGCGAACCTACAGATATGGGTCTTGTGGAAAAAAGTGTGTTCGGAAATCACTACTACACCCTTTTGGAGCGCAGAACTGTGGATGCAGAAGGTTATCTGACCATCCAATATCGGTTATTTCGCAGCAACGACGCCCAGCAGTTGGGCGCGGAAGTGCCCTTGGAAAATGTGCCGGCGTACAGCCGCCTGGCGGAGTTTTACTGCTATGAAAAGCCGGTGGGTTCGGTGGGCCTTGCGGAAGTGAAACCGCCTATGTTCAACTGCGTGGACGGGTCATACGACGGCGTGGCGGCATTCGCCCCGGCGGAAGGCCTGATCCGGAACATCAATCAAAACGAGGCCCAACTAAGCGGTGAGTTCAGCCGCGGCGAGAGCCGGGTGATCGCGTCCAAAGACTTGCTGGACAAGGATCTGGGCCTGCAGGACCATCTGTTTGTGGGATTGGATGACGACCCGGAGCATGTGGGTCTGACGGTATTCTCGCCCCAGTTGCGGGAAGAATCCTTCCTGGCCCGGAAGCAGGAATACTTGCGGAATGTGGAGTCTGTTCTTGGCTTAAAGCGGGGTATGCTTTCCGATGCCAATGTGGAACTGCGAACTGCTACGGAGATCGCGTCCAGTTCCGCGGAATTTTCCCTCACGGTGATGGATTATCAGGCGATGTGGCAAAAGGCTGTGGAACGGACGATGGCGCTATGCAAGATCTTGGCCGAACTTTACGGCTTCAAAACCGTGGATACCGGCATAGTCAGCATCGATTGGGGCAACGGCACACTCTACGACCAGGAGAAGATCTGGGCCGACTATATGGAAATGGTGGACAAGGGGATCTTGAAACCGGAAGTGGCGCTGGCCTGGCGGTTTGGTATGCAGGATGCAGACGAGAAAGTCGTTCGGGAAAAACTGATGCCCCACAATTAAATTTTTGGAAGACAGCACGATGCTTTGGCATGGTGCTTTTTTTCATACCTTGCCCTGGCCGGCGTAAAAAGGCCGAGCGTTTGGGATGCGACCCCGTAAAAAGCGTAATACGAAAGGAGTTTATATGAAACGAGAATTTTTGCAAGGATTGCAGGTAGAGGGAAAGACCCTACCCAAGGAGATCATCGACGCCATTATGGC
>JAFQDY010000021.1 GCA_017399325.1 Oscillospiraceae bacterium | reverse complement strand
TTCCTGATGAACGAGGCCCGTTACAGCCGTCTGACCCGTGAGTTCCCCGAGCGCGCTACTGACCTGTTCGCAAAGAACGAGGCAGCCGCTAAGGAGCGCTACGAGCATCTGCTGAAGCTGGTTGAAATGTACAAGGACTAATCCTTAATGACGAACAACCCGTCCTCAGAAATGAGGACGGGTTTTCTTATTATTAAAATCCCCGTACGCAACTGCGTACGGGGATTGGTTTAATCGTTATTACCCTCGGTAACTACGGGTTTTGCGTTCTTTTTCTTCTTACGCTTCAAACCCATCCTTCTTGCCAGTTCCGGCGGTTGCGGTTGCAACTTCTCCGAATCCACTGTCAATCCGGAAAGTTTTTTGTTGGTAATCTCCTTCACCAGTACATAGATAACAGATGTGGCAGGGATCATCAGAAACATACCGGCAACACCCATAATTTTTCCGCCAACCGAAACGGCCACAAGCACCCACATGCCGGACAGGCCCACCGATGTGCCCACCACCCGTGGGTAGATCATATTGTTTTCAATTTGCTGCAAAACAACAAACATAACAACAAACCACACCGCCAGCATCGGGTCTTTCACAAAGATCAGGAACGCGCCCAACACGCAACCTGTCCATGCGCCCACGATCGGAATAAATGCGGTTATGGCAATGACAACACTGATCAGTGGAATATATGGCATCCGGAAGATCGCCATGCAAATGGCGAACATCGTTCCAAGGATACAGACCTCAACACATTGACCGGAAAGGAAATTGGAAAACGTAGAGTTTGTTAATCGTAAGGTACGCACCACATTGTCTGCGGTTTTCTCTTTTAAAAATGCGTACAGCAGTTTTCTGCCTTGACGGGCCAAAGTTTCCTTTTGGAACAGACAATATACGCAGAACACAACGGCAACCACCGCGTTAAACACCTCTTTAAAGATCGTGCCGATCACAGAGAATGCGCCGCCAAGAATGGCAGAGGTGCTGTTTCCCAGAATGCCAAGGGCCTTTTCAACAAGTGTGTCCCATTTTATGGTGCTGTACTGGGTGTTTTCATTGAGCCATTGCAACAGTTGGGGATTTTTCTCAAGGAAATCCGTAATATTTGTCTGGGTCTCTATGAAGAACGCCCGCACATTGGGGATCAGGGAGTTGATGGTCTCCACGATCTGCGGGATCAGAAGCCAGAAGACCAATGCCAGCACCAAAAGCATGGCAAGGAATGTCAAAACAATGGAAATTACCCGCTTTAATGTAAATTTCTTTACCTTTTTCAGCAAAGTATTCTCCATGGCGCGCATCGGTACATTCAAAATAAATGCCAACACACCACCGAGAACAAACGGTGCCAACAAATCAGAAATCGTGCCGATGAATCCTTTTACCCGATCTGTTTCGTGGAGTAGCCAATATACAAAAATACACGCAAGCACACCAAAAATGATCCGCCGCAATGTCTTTTTATTGATATCTAGCAAGAATCTCGCCCCTTTCTTTCGTGGATAACGCTTTTTATCTATTTTATCTGTTAAAGCCTATGGTGTCAAGCAGGTATATTGCCCTTTTTTGTATCATAAATTTTTATGGTAAGACACAGCAGGGAGGGAATGTTATGGCTGATACGATGAAAGAGCGAGCCTGTGAACTGGCTGTGTACATCATAGAAACCGGCGCGACCGTGCGGGCCGCTGCGCAAAAATTCGGCATTTCGAAGTCGACCGTACACAAAGATCTTTCCCAAAGACTCCCACGATATAACAAGATTCTTTATATACAGGTGCGTCGCGTTTTGGACCTGAACAAGGCGCAGCGGCATATCCGGGGCGGTTTGGCCACCCGAAAGAAATACCAACTGCAAAAGAAAAAATGATAAAACCGGGCC
>JAFQDY010000202.1 GCA_017399325.1 Oscillospiraceae bacterium | reverse complement strand
ATTTGCTGCTTCCTGAACGATGCCTGCAGCGGTTTCTACATCATCCAAAGTCAGTTCGGAAGAACCGGTAACATTTACCAGAACGCCGGTAGCGCCGTTGATGGAGGTCTCCAGCAAGGGGCTTGCAACAGCGGCCATAGCAGCCTGCTCAGCCTTCTCGCGGCCAGATGCGATACCAACGCCCATATGTGCGCGGCCTGCATCCTTCATAATGGCAGATACGTCAGCAAAGTCCAGGTTGATGATCACGCGCTCGGAGTAGCCAACCAACTCAGAGATGGAGGTAACAGCCTGCTTCAGAACATCGTCAGCGATGCCGAATGCGTTGGCAAAGGTGATCTTCTGATCGGTAACATACTTCAGGCGGTCGTTGGGGATGATGACCAGGGAGTCAACTCTCTCATGCAGTTCAGCAATGCCGGTTTCGGCCTGACGCATACGGTTTGCACCCTCGAACTTGAAGGGCTTGGTAACAACGCCAACAGTCAGGCAGCCGGCCTCGCGAGCCAGATCAGCCACGATGGGTGCTGCGCCGGTACCGGTACCGCCGCCCATACCTGCGGTGATAAAGACCATGTCAGTGTTCTCAAGAATCTTGGCAATTTGTGCGCGGGATTCTTCAGCGGATTGCTGACCGATTTCGGGCTTGGAGCCTGCGCCCATGCCACCGGTGAGTTTCTCACCGATCTGCACCTTGTTCTTGCACTTGGACTTATTCAGGTCCTGCTTATCAGTATTGATAACCACGAAGTCGACACCGTCAACGCCCGCTTCGATCATGCGGTTGATAACGTTGTTGCCGGCGCCGCCAACACCAATTACCTTAATTTTAACAACGCGTTCCTGGAACATATCTGCCATATTACTTATCCTCCTATGTATCTGGGGTAATTACAATATTACTTTTATATTCTATCGCGAAAAATCGATTAGGTCAATAGAAATTCTCATTTTTTCCCGAATAAATTTGATTTTTTTTAGGAATTTGCGTCAAAAGGCCGCACATATATCTCATCCGGCCACGTTGTATAGCTTGCGTCCATATATCCGCTCTGATATTCACCCAATTTTTTGATGGTAGATTTCACTGCGGCAATTTTTTCCTCCAGACGCACGGTATTGCCCAAGTTGACTTCATAACGGTTTTCATACCAAATGGTCAGTTCCTGCAGATCCGTCACATCTACCGAAACGATCGTTCCCATCACACCGCATTTTTCCAGTGCGGAAATCACTTGAACCGCCGCCTCCAGCATCTGGCCCGTGGGGATCTCCACAGGGGGCAATTGGGTTTCGGTGGTTTCTGTTTGGGTATTTTCCTCTGAGGGCAGTTCCTCCTTGGCCGCCACCGCCTGTTCACCGATCACTGCGTTCTGTATCTTTACACCCAATATTTTCGTATAATTCTCGGCTGAAGCCACATTTGTGGTGTCCACAACGCGGCCACCGGCATCCAGCAGCCACCAGCCGCCGTTATTGTCGGCTATGGCATACACAACATCCAATTCCTTAATAGAGATCATAACCGTATCCGGCAGTTTTATTCCAACCCGAACATCGCCAACATATGGCAGGGCTTTCCGGATCCGCGTGGTGACTTTCGCTTTATTGAGGGTCAAAAGCGCGTCATTTTCCGCAATACCGGCGGCTTCTTTTACTTCCCACTCGGTGTACTTCTCTGCACCGGAAACCATCACATTGCGGGATTTGAAGAAGATCGACATACCCAGGATCACCGCAAAAACTACGGCTACCACCGTTACCAAATGCAGTAAAAAACGGGTGCGGTTAAAGGGTTTTGCCGGTGTGTACTGAATTTGGATCTTCTCCTCTTTGACAGGACGGTTTTCCGCAGAGGCCTTGCGCCGGTTCGGTTTTCCGGTCAGATGCATTCTATTTCTTTCGTTGGGGTCCATTGCGTTTCTCCTTTGTTTTCACCAATCGTTCCATCTGGGCGCACAAACGCTCCGCGCTGTCAGGCACTGCCATAGTGTATAACGCTTTACCCATGGCTTTGTAGCGCTCTTGGTCGTTTAGTAAGGCGGTTATTTCGTCAAACAACCGCTTGGCGGTACATTCTTTTTCCTGCAGAACTACTGCAGCGCCCTGTGCCTCCAAGGCTCTTGCGTTCTTTTCCTGATGATTGTCCGTTACATTGGGCGACGGGATCAGCACACAAGGTGTGCCGGATGCGGCAATCTCGCTGCAACTGGATGCGCCGGCCCGGCTGACGATCACATCTGCCGCCGCCATAACGGTGGGCATATTGTAAATATACTCTTTCATATCAATGGCAGGCGCGCTTTCAAGGTCGACTCCCTGCTGCTTTACGAAGTCGGGCATCCAATCCCGGCCGTAACTGCCCACCGCGTGGATATGGTGGAAGGGAAAGCCTGCATCCTGCTCCAGTTTAAACAGCCCCGCCGTCACCTCATTCATAGCCCGGGCGCCCTGGCTGCCAAAGGCAGACACCACCACAGGGCCGTCGCCAAGGCCCAATTCTTCTCTGGCTTTTGCCTTTTCCGTAAAGACAAATTCCCGGCGGACAGGCATACCCACCACTTCCACCTTTTCAGGATGGCGGTAGTATTTTGCGCTTTCCGGGAAGCACACAAGCACTTTATCCACCCAATCGGCAACCAGCCGTGTGGTAAGGCCGGGCATAGCATTGGCTTCGTGGACACAAGTGGGAACTCCCAACTTTTTTGCCGCGATCAGCGCAGGAAAACTGGCATATCCGCCTGTTCCCACAACAATATCCGCATTGAATTCTTTAATGATCTTCTTGCATTTATGGATACCTTTTATCACACTTTTGATGGCCCAGAAGTTGTTTTTGATGGCAGCAAACGAAAGGCTTCGCTCCAGACCGAATGCGTGCATCACCGTCAGGTCATAGCCGGCTTTGGGGACAAGTTGCTCTTCCATATTGCCCTTGCCGCCGATGAACAGAATTTTGCTGTCCGGGTGGTGTTCACGCCAACTATTTGCAACTGCTATGGCCGGGTTGATATGACCGCCCGTACCGCCGCAGGTAAAAATCACATTCATAATACTTCCTCCTGTTGTGCCGGTCTGTTACAATACCGGGAGATGCCGAGCAGGATGCCCATTTCCCCCAAGTTTACCGCCAGGGCCGTTCCGCCGTAAGAGAAAAACGGAAGCGCAACGCCTGTTGACGGCAACAAATTGGACACAACACCTAAGTTTAGTATGGTCTGCACCGCAATCAGTGTTACAAGTCCCGATGCAAAAACGGCACGGAATCGGCTGTTTGCGTGAAGTGCAATCCAATATCCCCTCAGAATCAGCGCCGCAAACAGAGCGATGATCAAAATTGCTCCAAAAAGGCCCAATTCCTCGCAGATAATGGCGAAAATATAATCGTTATACTGAAAGGGTAAATACAGATATTTCTGTCTGCTTTTGCCGAATCCCAGTCCAAACAGGCCACCGGAACCGATGGCATACAGCGACTGCAGGATCTGATAACCGGTATCCGAAGGGTCTTGTTCCGGATGCCGCCAGGCGGTGATCCGGTCCCCTGCGTAGCCCATCAGGCTCACATATACCACCACGAACACCACCGCCGCTCCGGCGCCGGCCAGGAGCCATTTGGGGTGGGTGCCGGCCACATACATCATCACCACCGCCACCATACCCATCAGCATAATGGCAGACAAATGTTTTTCCAGCGCCAGCGGGATCAGAATTCCCAGCAAAGCCGCCCCGAATCCCAAAACGCCTTTTTTGAATTCCCGGGCACTTTTTCCAAAATCTTTGGTCAGTTTTGCAAACAGCACGATCAAGGTGAATTTTGCGATTTCTGACGGTTGAAACTGGATGCCTGCAATATTGATCCAGCGCCTTGCTCCATTGACCGATTCGCCGAACAAAAGAACGGAGAGCAAAAGAATGATGCTGGCGCCGTAAAGCACCCAAGCCCATTTCAGCCAGAATTCCGGCGGAATGCGGCTTAAGACGACCATCGCACCCAATCCGATCAGGGCGCACAGGCCCTGTTTTTGCAGATACCGGGTGGATTGGGTGTAGCCGGTATCGTACTGGCTTTGGGCGTAACTGGCTGAATAGAGCATGATCAGCCCCACGCACAAAAGCGCTAATAAAAGCAGTAAAAAAGGAATGTCTACCCTTTCGCCTGTCCGACTTTTCAACCGGTGGCGGTCCTCTTTGGCATACAGAAATCTCTGCAATGCCATTTTGACTCCTTTCTTAGCCGATATAACCTTTCACGCCAAACCAAGCGATCACGCACATCAGCACAGTTACGGCGGTGAATACCAAGCAGATCTTCTCCTCTTTCCATCCGCACATTTCAAAATGGTGGTGGATGGGAGACATTTTGAACAAGCGCTTGCCGTGGGTCAGTTTGAAATAACCAACCTGCAGAATCACAGAGAGGGTTTCCACAATGTAGACAAGGCCCACAAGCACCAAAATCAGCGGCATATTCAAGGCAAAGGCCATACCGCACACGATACCGCCCAAAAACAGCGAACCGGTATCGCCCATAAACACCTTGGCAGGATGCCAGTTATAGAACAGATAGGCGATCAAGCCGCCAATGAGGGCCGCAGGGAGAATGGCCAAATCGAATTTGCCCATAGCCACCGCAACGGCAGTGAAAAAGATCA
Organism: Oscillospiraceae bacterium; assembly: GCA_017399325.1. GTDB lineage: Bacteria > Bacillota > Clostridia > Oscillospirales > Oscillospiraceae > Faecousia. Next base: position 4,495 of record JAFQDY010000202.1, on the reverse strand, counting down.
TCACCGGCACGGTCACGCTGCCGCATAGGCCGTCCACACCGTCGGTCAGGTTCACCGCATTAACACATCCCACCATCACGAACATAGCAAAGAAAATGTATGCCATAGGGTGTATGTAGAGTGTTTTGTTTACGATGGGGATATACAGATCGCTGGTCATACTGCCCTCTAAGTACAGTAGGTACAGATAAATTGCCGATACAGCCATTTGCAGCATGGCTTTCTGGATAGCGGTCAGGCCCAAATTTCTTTTGAATTTCAGTTTGAAGAAATCGTCCAAAAATCCCACAAGGCCAAAGCACAGAGCCAGCGCCAGCACATAAAGCGCGGTCTTTTCCACCATAAAAAGCAGGCTGACAAGCAGGCAGATAACCGCAGAGATAATGAACATCAAACCGCCCATCATAGGCGTGCCTGCTTTGCTGTTATGCCAGGTAGGGCCGATCTCCCGAATGGACTGGCCGGCTTTCAGCGCCCGAAGCACAGGAAGCAGAATGTATCCGATGATACCTGTGAGCAGACCGGATACCAATACCGTTGTGAAGATTCTAATCATAATATCCTCCGTAGTTATTTCTCTTCTGCTAAGAATGCCTCAAGTACATACTCCATATGCATACCGCGACTGCCTTTGAACAGGATCACATCACCGGGTCTTGCCAAGTGTTTCAGCGCCTGCACCAGATTTTTCCGTTCGGTAAAGGCTCTTGCTTTGGCCTGAGGCATACCACCGGTGATAGCGCCTTTCAGCACACGGATGCTATACGGGCCGTAGGCCAGCAGAACATCCACCTTTTGGGCGGCAATTCTGCCGATCTTGTAATGCTCCGCATCGGCGCAGATGCCCAGTTCCAGCATATCGCCCAGCACCGCGATCCGGCGGCCGTTTCGGTTGCCCAGAACCGTCAGCGCTGCGTTCATAGATTCAGGGCCTGCGTTATAGCAATCCTGAATGATAGTGTAACCGTTCTTTTCATAAATTTCCTGACGGCCTGCCATATTTTGAAATGCTGCCAAAGCGGAAGTAATGTTTGCAGGCGCAACGCCCATTTCCAAGCCCACGGCAACTGCCGCCAAGGCATCGTTTACAAAGTGGTTGCCTTCCAATGCCAACCCGACGGGGAATTGGGTCTTCCCTGCTTTTACGGTAAAGGACAGGCCATTTTCGGTCTGATTGACATTTTCAGCCAGCACATCATTGGTTTGATTCTCTGCGCCGAAGTAAACAACTTTTTTATCGGTTGCGTTTCTTTGGGTCTGCAGAAGCAAGTCGTCGCCGTTTAAGACCAGCACGCCCTCCGGGCCCATACCTTCCACAATTTCCATTTTGGCTTTTAAGATTCCCTCTTGGGAGCCAAGATGTTCAATGTGCATAGTGCCGATATTGATAATAACAGCCACATCGGGTTTTCCAATAGAAGTTAAATAGGAAATCTCGCCAAAATGGTTCATACCCATTTCCAGCACGGCCACTTCCGTATCTTCGGGCATAGACAAAATTGCCATAGGCATACCGATGTCGTTATTATGGTTGGCAGGTGTTTTGCTCACCCGATAGGTACTCTCCAGTACTGCCGCCACCATCTCTTTTGTGGTCGACTTGCCCACAGAGCCGGTAACACCGACCACTTTCATACCGATGCGCTCCCGTTCACCCCGGGCAATTTGCCCCAGCGCGACCCGGGTATCTTCCACCACGATAGCGGGGTAATCCCCGTCACAATGGGTACAAAGCACCGCTGCAGCGCCCTTTTCCAAGGCCGCATTCACAAAATCGTGGCCGTCCCGCTGACCTTTTAAGGCGATGAACAGTTGGCCTTCTTCCAACTTGCGGGTATCATTGTTTGCGCCGAAGAAAGTAACATCTTTATATTTGGGATCAATGCTGCCGCCGCACCAGTTCGCCGCTTGCTGCAATGTGATTGTGCCCATTAACCGTTCCTCGTTTCTTCCAAGTACGCGGCCACCACTTCCCGTTCGTCCAGATGGTGTTTTACGCCGCAGATCTCCTGATAAGTTTCATGGCCTTTTCCTGCCAATACAATTATATCATTTTTTTCCGCAATGTCCATAGCGCGATAAATCGCTTTTGGACGATTTTCCAAAATTTCAAAGGTATTTTTTGTCAGATCTACCCCTTTTCGGATATCTTCAATGATTTTCATCGGGTCTTCCGTGCGTGGGTTGTCAGAGGTGATTATGGCGTAATCCGCAATTTCTGTACCGATCCTGCCCATAATGGGTCGCTTCACCGGATCTCTGTCGCCGCCGCAGCCGAATACTGCGATCAGGCGGCCTTTGCAGAAATGCTTCACTGCCAAAAGTACATTTTCCAAGCCGTCGGGGGTGTGGGCATAGTCAATGAGGACCGTGTAGTCCTTGCCTGGTGTGGGGACCACCTCTACCCTGCCCTTAATGCCCTTCGCGGTTTTCAGCGCAGCGGCGCAATTGGCAAGGGATATGCCCAACTGCAGGGCGCAGCCGATCACCGTCAGCGCGTTATACACCGTAAACTGACCGGGGATCGGCAGCGTTACCGCCACCGTTTCGTTGTTGTAACAGGCCGTAAAGGAAATGCCGTCGGAATGCAGTTCCAGATCCCCGGCTTTCAGGTCGCCGTCACCCTTTACGGAGGTGGTGATCATAGGACAGGCGGCTTTTTTGGTTATGCGGTCAAACCATTCATCGTCTAAATTGGCAACGGCCTTTTCACAGCGGGCAAACAGTTCCGCCTTGGCATCGCAGTAGTCTTCCATGGTCTTGTGGAAATCCAAATGGTCTTCTGTCAAATTGGTAAATGCACCCACCGCATATTGAAGACCCGCCACCCGATCCAGACAAAGGGCATGGGAGGACACTTCCATGATCACATACCGGCAGCCTGCGTCCCGCATTTGGGCAAGCAGCGCCTGCAGGTCAAAACTTTCGGGGGTGGTGCGTTCGGTGGGAATGGGCGTATGGCCGATCAGATTCTCCATCGTGCCGATCAGGCCCACTTTTGCGCCATATACACACTCCAAAACGTGTTTCAGCAGCAATGTGGAAGAGGTTTTTCCGTTTGTGCCGGTGATGCCGATGATCTGCATAGAATCACCGGGGTGATCGTAGAAATTACAGCCGATCTGCGCCAGCGCCAACCGGTCGGATGCCACCTGCACATAAGGCACAGAATCGTCCTGGGGCTGGGCGGTTACCACAACTGCCGCGCCCTTTTGGAGCGCCATAGGAATGTATTTGTTGCCGTCGGTGGCAAATCCCACCACCGCCACGAACATACAGCCGGGGATCACTTTCCGGGAGTCATAAACCACCGATGTGATCTCCATATCCGGTTGAACATTGGTCTTAAGCACATTCACATCTTTTAACAGTTGGTTCAGTTTCATAAGGCGTTCTCCTTTGTTGAGAGGTTAATCGTGGGCATTTATGTCGGCAAATTCCAGTTTTATGGTTGTTCCCACAGCTACTTGCGTATTCATTGGCTGGGATTGGGCCGTTACAACGGCATCCATTGCACCATTGCCGGTTACTAAAATATACAGTCCCAGCAGGCCTGCCGCATCGCTGGCCTGTTGGCGGGTCATTCCCGTAAAGTCCGGTACAGTTACCTGCCGAATTTCGGGTTCTTGACCCAGGTAGAGCAGCACTTGGCTGTTGCCGGGAACCATATTCCCCGCTTCGGGGATCTGCCCGGCAATTTGTTCCCCGGAGCCGATAAATTGGGCGGTCAGACCCAGGTTTTTCAGTTCCTTTTCCGCTTCCTTTTGGGTCATACCGGAAAAATCGCTTACTGTGATGCTCTGTCCTGCCGCATCTTCCGGGCCGTAGTTTCGGGACACTTCCAGATAAGGCAGGATGTCTGCCATTACCGCGCCCACTGTAGGGGCCGCCATCACGCCGCCGGAAATGTAGATACCAGTACTGCGGGACGGAGTGTCCAGCGCTACAAGTACAATATACTGCGGATCGTCCATTGGCGCAACCCCTACGAACGATACAATTTTATCCTGTACCCGTTGTCCGTTTTCGTCGAACACATCAATCTTCTCGCTGGTGCCTGTTTTGCCGCCGATGGAAAAGCCGGCAACCTGGGCGTTTTTGGCAGTACCTTCCACCACCACCGATTCCATCAGGGTGCGCATAGTCTTGGATGTTTCTTCACTGATCACCCGCCGCAAAACGGTTGGCTGCTGCTCCAAAACCACATTGCCGTCAGCATCCATCACCTGAGAAACCACATAGGGTTCTAACAGATAACCGCCGTTTACCACCGCCGCAATACCGCGGATCAGTTGCAGCGGGGTTAGTTTGAATGTCTGACCAAACGAGCCGGATGTGAGAGAGGCAGTACCCCATTTATCCGTGTCGGTAACCAGTTCTTTGCTGAAAAAGACCCCTTTGCTCTCCCCTGACAGGTCGATGCCGGTTTTTTCCAGTATTCCGAATTTTTCAATGTAGGAATAAAACCGTTCGCCGCCCAGTTTCAGTGCAATAT
>JAFQDY010000201.1 GCA_017399325.1 Oscillospiraceae bacterium | reverse complement strand
TTGCTTGTAGGGACGGTACAAGTCCTCAACCTCCGCAAGTGTTTTTGCGTTTGCAATAGCAAGGCTCAATTCCTCAGTAAGTTTTCCCTGCCCGTCAATAGCCTTAACGACCTCGTCCCGACGCTCCTGCAAATTCCGCAAATAGCCGAGGCGATTCTCCAGATTTCGCAGAGTCGTGTCGTCCATACTGCCGTGCATTTCTTTCCGATAACGGGCAATAAAGGGAATCGTATTGCCCTCATCCAGCAACGAAACTACATTTTGCACGTACTCCTGTTTTTGATTCAGTTCCTGTGCTAAAAGTTCAATAATTCTATCCATAGTGCACCCCTTTCGTTTTGAGAAGTATAACATATTTTTCCTAATATTTCAATAAAAACAGTGAAGCACACAAGCACTTCACTGTTCTTGACTTAAATTTATTTGCCTTGTTTGCAGCCAGGACAGTTGCCGCAATCACCGCAGCATCCATGCTTCTTTTTACCGAATAGAACATATGCGCCATAGGCTACAACAAGAACGATAATTGTAATGTCCAGCCAGTTCATAACAATACCCCCAGTTGATAAACCACAAACGAAACGATCCAAGCCACCGCGCATTGCATCAGAACCACGCCCAATGCCTTCCAGCCGGAATTTAATTCTCTGCGAATGGTTGCTACTGCCGCGACACAAGGTGTATAAAGCAGACAGAATGCCAGAAAACTGCAGGCAGATTCTGTCGTAAACAGGCTGTGAAGCGCTGTTCCGATCTGTTCCGAGCCAACGCCAAGGATCACGCCAAATGTGCTCACCACTGCCTCCTTTGCCGTAAAGCCGGACACAAGCGCCGTTACCATTCGCCAATCACCAAACCCGAGGGGTGCAAAGATCGGCGCAATGAAACGGCCAAGCATTGCCAAAGCACTGTCGGAACTGTCAGAAACCACATTCAATCGCAGATCAAATGTCTGTAAAAACCAGATCAGAACCGTTGCCACAAAGATCACGGAAAATGCCCGCTGCAGGAAATCCTTCGCCTTTTCCCACATTAGCAGCAAAACACTTCTGGCTGACGGAAGGCGATAGTTAGGCAGTTCCATAACAAAGGGGACCGGATTGCCTCGAAAAGCAGTGTTTTTCAGAATCAGTGCGATCAGCACACCCACAAGCATACCGCCAAAATACAGAACGATCATCACCGGCAGTTCATTTCCCGGGAAAAACGCCGCAGCAAAAACAGAGTAGATCGGAATTTTGGCTGAACAACTCATATAGGGAGTGAGCAAAATCGTCATTTTTCTGTCACGGTTTGACGAAAGAGTTCTTGTTGCCATGATGCCCGGTACGGTGCAGCCAAAACCGATCAGCATCGGCACAAAACTTCTGCCGGACAGGCCAACTTTTCTCAGCAATTTATCCATCACAAACGCGACGCGGGCCATATAACCCGAATCTTCCAGAATGGACAGGAAGAAGAATAGTACAACGATCAGCGGCAGGAAGCTGAGAACACTGCCAACACCTGCAAAAATGCCGTCAATGATCAAACTGTGAACGACCGGATTTAGGTTATATGTAGTAAGTAGATTGTCAGCAAGGATGGTCAGTCCGTCAATGGCATAGGCCAATAAATCAGAAAGCCACGCACCAAACACATTGAAGGTCAGAAAGAAGATCAGCCCCATGATCGCCACAAAAAGCGGTATCGCCAGAAAGCGGTTGGTCAGCACTTTATCGATCTGTATGCTTCTGCGGTGTTCCTTGCTTTCCTTGGCCTTTACTACGCATTCTTCACAGACCTGCTCGATAAAGTTATATCGCATATCTGCCAAGGCCGCATTGCGGTCCAATCCCCTGTCATACTCCATTTCAATGACCGCGTGTTCGATCAGTTCCTTCTCATTACTGCTTAATTTCAGCATATCAAAGAATTCCTGCTCGCCCTCGATCAGTTTCATGGCGCAGAATCTGCGGGAAATGTCCACATTGCTTGCGTGGTCCTCAATAATATGGCTGACCGCATGAATACATCTGTGTACAGGTCCGTCGGGACAGAAATCAAGAATTTTCGGAAATTGCTTTTCCTTGGCAGTTGACAGAAGAATCTCAACAAGTTCGGCAACACCGTGATTTTTCACTGCACTGATGGGAACAACCGGAACACCAAGCGCCTGCATCATCTTATTCACATCAATACTGCCACCGTTTCCGCTGAGTTCGTCCATCATATTCAGGGCGACAACCATAGGAATTCTCAATGTTAACAACTGGAGTGTCAAATAAAGATTGCGTTCAATATTAGTTGCATCCACAATATTGATAATCGCATCTGGTCTTTCTTGGAAAAGAAAATCCCTTGTTACAATCTCCTCCTGGGAGTAGGGACGAATAGAATAAATGCCCGGCAAGTCAACTACGCTATGCTCCGTGTTGCGAATTACGCCGGTTTTTTGGTCAACCGTTACACCGGGAAAATTACCAACTCGCTGGTTTGCACCTGTCAACGCATTAAACAGAGTGGTTTTGCCGCAATTCTGATTGCCTATCAGTGCAAATATCATTCCACAACCTCCCGCAGTACAATTCGTCTGGCATCCTCAAGCCGGATCGTCAAATCATATCCCCGCACCAATATCTGAATCGGATCCCCCATAGGCGCGATCTTTTGTAACTGCACCTGTGTGCCTGGAATAAGTCCCATATCTAAAAGACGAAGCCGCAACGCACCTTCGCCGCCAACCTCAGAGATAATTCCTTTTTGGCCGATCTTTAAATCTTCAAATGTCATTGCATTTCCTCCACATTCAGCAGGAGTTAGCATATGCTAACTGCCATATATTCAAAATTATAACGCCGGTTCCACATTTTGTCAACAACAAAAATACGCACTTGACAAAAATCAAGTGCGTATTCATTACTTGCCAATGCTTGCAATATCATAGGGCGTTGTCTGGTAAACAAAATAGTTCAGCCAATTGGAGAAAAGCAAATTCGCATGGCTTCTCCAGCGCACGATGGGATTCTTCGTATCATCGTCATTGGGGTAATAATTTTTAGGGACGCCAATGGGCAGACCTTGATTCTTATCCCGAAAATACTCGGTGGCTAATGTGTCGGGATCGTACTCAGAGTGACCGGTCACAAAGATATGCCGACCCTTCTTATTCATCACCGCGTACACACCAGCCTCTTCCGAGGACGCGATGATCTTCAGCTCAGGAACTGACTCAATATCTTCCCGCAGGACTGTGGTATGTCGGGAATGGGGTGCCCAGAACACATCATCAAATCCCCGGAGCAAAATGGAACGGGGATAATCCTTCTTATGCTCGAAAACACCGAACAACTTCTCGTCAAGGGTGTGCTTGTTAATACCGTAGTGGTAATAAAGACCTGCCTGCGCGCCCCAGCAGATATGGAATGTACTGTGGACATTGGTCGTGCTCCATTCCATAATTTCGCACAGTTCCGGCCAATAATCCACTTCTTCAAAATCCATCAGTTCCACCGGCGCACCCGTAATGACCATACCGTCAAACTTCCGATGCTTCAGTTCATCAAAGGTCTTATAGAATGTAAGCAGATGCTCCTGGGATATGTTCTTTGCCACGTGGGACTTGGTGTGCATCAATTCAACACGCACCTGCAGGGGCGTGTTGCCCAGAAGTCGGCTTAACTGGGTTTCCGTTGCAATTTTTGTGGGCATCAGATTCAGCACCACAATTTCCAGAGGTCGAATATCCTGCGTAACTGCCCGATCTTCCGGCATAACGAAGATATTCTCATTTTGCAGTATTCCGGCCGCGGGCAGATTATTGGGGATTTGAATTGGCACAGGATCTCCCTCCTTTTCAACAGTTTCCCCTATTCTACAAAAGAAAACTGCCTTTGTCAATTCTATGTATGCATTTGTAATGTCGTTCCGGGATAATAATGGAAAAATATTTCCTTGTATTTGCTTCCATTTACTGCCATAGCATCTGCTCCATATTGACTCATCCCCACGCGATGTCCAAATCCTTTTGTCGTAACAATGATGTTATCGCCATCTGTTTTTATCGTAAATGCTGTTGAACGCAGACCTAATTTTGTGCGTAATGTTGTACCCTTGATGACTTTTCCGCAAATCACCATATTATCAACACCCTCTCCCTCGGTATAGGCAACTGCACCGAACCAAGACGCGGGTGTGCCTGTGTTTTTTAATCCCAATCGGGCAGCAAAATCCTTTGATGAATATACAACAGTATCCCAATAGCAATCCGCGTTTTCTTCTCCGGGACTGTCAACGGCCTGCAGATACGGAATTTCCGTTCCCCAAACAGCCACTGCATCCTCTGTTTTTCCTCCGGAACAGGAAAAATATGTAGCCTCGATCAATTTGCCTTGGTATGTCAGCACCTGACCTTCTGTGCTTTTTACCGCATTTATGACCTTCTGAACGGATGTGCTTGTTCCGCCCTGTTCCAAAAAAGATTCCTGTGAGCAATACGCCTGGCAGCAGCCCGGATCTATGCAAACCGCACCATCTTTATGCTTTTTGCCGGTTGTATTGCGCTTCAGTGCATAGGTCCTTGCAACAACCGCCTGGGCCTTTAGCGCTTCTAATTCAAAATCCACCGGCATTTCTCCAAGAACTACACCCAACACATATGTATCCAAGTCAAATTCCTGTACGATTCCATCATCAAAAAGAACATGGATCGTTCGCGGTTTATACTCAGTGATCACACCCGTTTCGGACTTTGCATCCGTAACCGTGGTTTCTGTAAACGTTTCCTCGACTCTGCTTCTGCGCGGCAGACACTCTGCAACGGAAAATATCAATGACGGAAGTGCGATTCCCATCATGATTGCCAGTATCCATTCTTTGCATTTTCCTCTCATTTATATCACCCACAAATATTCTAACCCCCGAAACCGCAGAAAGATGGCAGATTTTGTAAAACAGACTCAATGAATTTTCTTCCACTTGACACACAATGGGGTTGGAAGTATAATTATTGTGATAATTTATCGAAACGGAGCGAATTATGAAAAGAGCAATTCGTGTTATAATACCCGTGGTTTTAGCCATTGTGATCCTTGTTTGCACAGCATGGTATCTGTTTGTCTATGACAAAGCGTTGACCCGGGATATTTTGCTGAATACAGCCCGCCATTTTGACAAAAACGGCAACCACACCGTAGCAACATGGTTCTACAATCAGGCTTACAATCAGGCAGATGACAACGACGATGTTGCCATTGAACTTGCCGACCAATATGTTTCTGACGGCAATTATACAAAAGCGGAATATACACTCTCCAAAGCCATTGCTGACGGC
>JAFQDY010000200.1 GCA_017399325.1 Oscillospiraceae bacterium | reverse complement strand
CTTTAGGCGCTTCTGCCTTGGGCGTTTCCGGTTTTACCACCGGTTTGCTCTTGGGCTTGGACCGGGAGGCAGAAGACAGTGCCACCTTCGGCTGGGGATCGGGTACTTCATAGGTAACTTCTACCTTGGCAGGCGTTGCGCCAATGCCCAAAAAGCCGGACTTGGCCTGCGCCAGAACCTGAACAGACACGCTGTCCCGATCAAGACCCAATTGATTCAGGGCGCTTTCGATGGCTGCATCGATGGTTTTGCCCATAGTAATAATGGTTTTTTCCATGCAATTATTCCTCCGTAGTGTCAGAAGCATACCGGTTGGGGTCATAGTTGCGACCCTTGCAGTAAGGACGGCTGGGGATACCGGACATCACACTGGGCTTGTCCTCTTCCTCCACCGCAAGACCTTTCTTTGCGGCATACTCCCTGGCAGCAGCGGCCTTTGCGGCCTCCTGCTCACGTTGTTGCTGCTGTTGCAGTTTCTTTTTGCTGGTGTTGGTGGTGATGCCGTCGGGGTTGGCAGCGCGGCGCTCTGCGCGCAGGCGCTCTTTTTCTGCTTCAATGGCATCTTCTTCCATAGCCTTTTGCAGACGGGCCATATCCTCTGCGTCGTAGATCTTCCGATATTTCTTCGTCAGATACACATCCATAGCGGTGGAGACCAGGCCCTGTACAAACCAGTACAAACTCAGTGCGGCCGGCACAGTAAAGCCGATCCACAAAGACATCAGCGGCATCATATACATCATCACTTTGCCGTTCTGATTGGCCTGAGAATTTTTGGCAGTTTCCTTATCCTGCACGCCCTTTTCGTCGGTCACCAGAGAATTGTTCATTCTTTGAGAGATGAACATACTCATCACCTGACCGCCTGCAGACAGTACAGGCAGCAAAAATGCGCCAATATTGGCCCACTTCCACACTTCCCACTTAAACACATTGAAAGTGGGAACAGAACCTAAGTCAATACCCAAGAAGCCAAAGTTTATGCCTTCCAAAGTGGCAGGATTTGCGACAATGCCCTTCAGTTCCTCAGCAAACTGAGGAATTACAGAGGCGGCCACCATCTGATCGTAGTATTGGTTTTTGCCGAACAAGTCCGGTGCTTTCTCTTTAATGACAGCAACGATCTGGTTGGCTACATCTGCGCTCTCGTGGAGCATATAGGTGATAGGCTGCCGCACGACCGCATACAAGGGGATCAAGATCAGCAGCGGCACAAAACTCCACAGGCAACCTGCGCCCATGGACACGCCCTCTTCTCTGTAGAGGGCCTGGGTGGCTTCGTTGATCTTCTGCTGGTCACCGGCGTATTTCTTCTGGATGGCCTGAATACGCGGGGTCAGCCGGGACATCTTCATAGTGCTCTTCTTGCCCTTGGCCGTAGCCGGCAGCAGGATAAACTTCAGAGCGATGGCGAAGATGATCAACGCCACACCGTAGTTGGTAGTCAGTTGATACAGCCAGGACAGCAGATAGCCGAAAGGCACCTGGATAATATCAACCAGTCTGAATGCGAGAATCATCAATATTCCTCCTTAGGGGACGGGGTCATACAATTCCCCTTTGTAAAAGGGATTGCAGCGCAAAATGCGCTTAAAGGCCATAAAACCGCCTTTGAATGCCCCGTATTTGCGGATGGCTTCCAATGCATAAGCCGAACAGGTTGGGGTGAATCTGCAGCAGGCAGGACGGTAGGGAGAGATGCTGCGCTGATAGAATTGAATCATTTTGATGAGAATGCGTTTCATTGGTTCTTCAATATCCCCGCTTTTTCTGCCAAAGACAGATACGCCTGTGTCAGGCGACCAAATTCGGCATCGATACACCGAACCCTTGCCACCACAACAATATCATAACCGGGCAAAAACCGCTCCTCATTGAGCCGGTAAATTTCGCGCAAACGGCGACGCACCCGATTCCGGACCACCGCGTGGCCCAATTTTTTGCTGGCCGTGATCCCCACCCGATTGGTGGTTGAGCGATTGGGCTTGGCGTAAAGCACAAGATACCCATTGGCGTGGCCGGATGTGGCATAAAGGCGCCTAAAAATATGATTCAACTTCAGTGCGCAGGAAAATTTCATACTATTTTCTCCCATTAGAAGTCCAAAAACCTTTTACCAATTCTTCCAGGGCAAGTTCGATGAAATGGAGCGCTGATGATTCCGCGATAGATTTTGGCTTAGGCCAAGGTCTGAATGCCGTAGGAATACTTTGTGTATTTCAAGGCATTCAAAACGCGGGGATAAGCCAAAAGATACGCGGAAGCGCAGCGAAACATTTCGGAGAATTTGCCCATATAAAAAGGGGGCGGGGCGAAATGCATTCGCCCCGCTTGGACTCCCATTTTGCTTTTCAGCGGTGGCCTGCTTATAATTCAACTACCCGATTCGGATTAAGCAGACAGGACCTTGCGGCCTTTGGCACGGCGGCGGGCAAGAACCTTGCGGCCGTTGGAAGTAGCCATTCTCTGCCGGAAACCATGAACCTTGGAACGATGACGACGGCTGGGCTGGTAGGTACGCTTCATTTGTGGACACCTCCTTGAAATCTCAAAATGCTCGACAGCCGAATCGGCTGCAGCGAAACAAAATTACCGACTATTCCATAGTCGTGCTATGATAGTATAACCGATAAACGCCCGCAGGTCAACAACTTTTTTCTATCCTTGCCATTTTTTCAGAGAAAATATGGCAAAAATCGGGCGTGTTCGGAATGAACACGCCCGTGTTTTCAGGTTGTAGAGTACCCGCAATCTTCCCGATCGCAGGTTTTGTCGCAGCCGGTGGGTACAAATTGCCGTTCCGGGAACGGGATCTTGGAGAACAGTTCACAGGGGTCTTCTGCGCAGCCGGGGTTGTCGCAGCACTCCTTGGTGGGGATGCTGTAGTCCAGCACCGGGACTACCAACTGGGCATCCCGCTCCAGCCGAATAATGGAGAACTGCCCCAGTGTTACCAGCAACCGCCGCTGCTCACCGCAGAGAACCAGTTCCTCATCAAAGCAGCCGCAAATCCCCTCGGGGATCTGCTGGACGGTCTTTTCCCGGGGACATTCGCACACATCCACCACTTTGGAACTGAGCACCATGGGGTCTAACACCTCCACCACCGCGGTGGGCACATTCACGCTGTACTTGCTCAGGCCGTCCGGCCCATCCAACCGGGTATTGCTGGTAAAGATGTGGGCCTTGCTCTCTTCCCCGCACAGTACCGCCCGCTTGGAAAATACCGCCACGCCGTGGAGTGTTACCGGCCGGCCGCAACCTACCACCGCATCTGCCAATATCCGGTAGTAGAATGTTGCGTCCACGCAGAAATGATTCCGGTCAAACGCCACCGGCTCTACATCTATATAAGTATAGAGCAATTCACCGCAGCGGACTTTTGCACTGCTGCAACCGTCCAAAATGTTCTGGGACGCCTTTGTAAGATAGACCCGCAGGTCCTCGATGCAATCTTTATCCCGACAACTGTCGGTGATCTTTCTTGTGTGAATGGACAGCGCCTCCTGCAAATCCTCCGGATTGCAGCGGACACTTCCCTGCCAACGTTCTGACATTATAATACCTCCCGATAAAGTTTTGGGAATAAGCCAACGCTTATGAGACAGTTTATGCACCGCCGCGCCCACAGGTGCAAAAAGAAAACAGATACTTCTGCGCGATCCCTCTGTTTTCTGAGAATTATGATAAAAGTCGGGAGGTCTTTTATAATATTTTTCCTATAAAAGATCCCGGATGCGAAACCGCATCCGGGATCTTGTTTTTTCAATTACTTGCCGCAGAATTCCTTTGCAACTTCCACAATGTGGTCGCAGCACAGGCCGAACTGCTTCAGCAGGTCCTTGGCAGGACCGGAGTGGCCGAACTCGTCGTTCACGCCGATGCGCTTAACGGCAGTGGGGCACTTCTCGGACAGAACGCCGCAAACTGCTTCGCCCAGACCGCCGATGATGGAGTGCTCTTCGCAGGTGATGACCTTGCCGCACTTCTTGGCAGCAGCAATGACCAGTTCCTCGTCCAGAGGCTTAATGGTAGCCATATTGATGATCATGGCGTTGATGCCCATCTCTGCCAACTTCTCGCCGGCTTCGATGGCTTCATAAGTCAGCAGGCCGTTTGCAATGATGGCAACATCGGTGCCGTCCCGCAGGATCTCGCCCTTGCCGATCTCAAACTTGAAGCCTTCCTTATGGAATACAGGCACTGCCAGACGACCAAAGCGCAGGTAAACAGGGCCGTTCATCTCGTAAGCAGCGCGAACAGCAGCCTTTGCCTCTACATCGTCGGCAGGGCAGATAACGGTCATACCGGGGATCGCGCGCATCAGCGAGAAATCCTCGCAGCACTGATGGGATGCGCCGTCTTCACCGACGGAGATACCGCCGTGGGTCGCACCGATCTTCACATTCAGGTGGGGGTAACCGATAGAGTTACGCACCTGCTCGAAAGCGCGGCCGGCTGCGAACATAGCGAAGGAACTTGCAAAAGGCACCAGGCCGGCGGTAGACATACCGGTGGCCATACAGATCATATTGGCCTCAGCGATACCGCAGTCGAAATGGCGGTCGGGGAAAGCCTTCTTGAAAGTGCCGGTCTTGGTAGCGCCTGCCAGGTCGGCATCCAGAACTACCAGATTGTCGAATTCAGCGCCCAATTCTTTCAGAGCGTTGCCGTAACTGTCGCGGGTTGCGATTTTGATCATATCTGCCATAATTATGCCTCCAATTCTGCCAGTTTTGCTTTCAGTTCGCTCATGGCCTGTGCATATTCAGCGTCGTTGGGAGCCTTGCCGTGCCAGCCGGCATCGTTTTCCATAAAGGAAACGTCCTTGCCCTTGATGGTGTTCATCACGATGGCAAAGGGCTTGCCCTTAGTTTCTCTTGCTTTATTGAATGCATCTTCCAGTTCGTCAAAGTTGTGGCCGTCAACGGCAGCAACTTCAAAACCGAAGGCAACCAACTTGTCAACGATGGGATACGGACTCATAACGTCAGCGATGTTGCCATCGATCTGCAGGCCGTTGTTGTCAATGATGATGCACAGGTTGTCCAGTTTGTAGTGGGCAGCAGCCATACATGCTTCCCAAACCTGACCTTCCTGAATTTCGCCGTCGCCCAGCAGGGAGTAAACACGGTTGGTCTTGCCGGTGTGCTTAGCAGCCAGAGCCATACCGGTAGCCACGGAAACGCCCTGGCCCAAAGAACCGGTAGACATATCCACGCCGGGGACCATATTCATATTGGGGTGGCCCTGCAGGTAAGAGTCGATGTGACGGAAAGTGGGCAGGTCTTCCACGGGGAAGAAGCCACGGTTAGCCAGCACGGAGTACAGGCCGGGGGTGGTGTGACCCTTGGACAGAACAAAGCGATCTCTGTC
Organism: Oscillospiraceae bacterium; assembly: GCA_017399325.1. Taxonomy (GTDB): domain Bacteria; phylum Bacillota; class Clostridia; order Oscillospirales; family Oscillospiraceae; genus Faecousia. The sequence continues at coordinate 3,778 of JAFQDY010000200.1, read as the reverse complement.
TTCCCACTTGGGATTCTTGGGATCGATGTTCATTTCTTTGAAGTACAGATAGGTATACACCTCTGCTGCGGACAAGCTGCCGCCGGGATGTCCTGCCTTTGCGCCGTAGGTGGACTCGATTACGCCCATCCGAACTTTGCAGGCAGTGATTTGCAGTTGTTTCTTTTCACTGGAAGTCATGGTTTTCCTCCTTATTTTATCTAACCCAAATCGGGCCATAGTCATCGAATATATAATACCATTAAACAGCAAAACTTGCAAGAGGTATGTGAATTATTTCTTATCCCGAAAAACAACGTACTTAAAGAACAGAAATTCCAGCACGAAGTTCACCACCATGGTCAGCGCCTCCACCAAAAGGCCCGCCCAGCCCATATCCACCAGCAGTTGCCCCAGCCACGCAGACACCGGGGTGAACACCAGATAGAACGCCGCCACTTTCAGCATAGCCACCGGCACATTGGCGGCAGACTGGAATGTGTATTTCCGGTTCAATGTGAAGTTCCACAAAATGGACAGGATCAGCGCCGTAATGTGGCAGGCCCAGTACCATTGGGCTTTTGACCGCAAAATGAGATTGAACAAAAGGGCAAAACTTGCCGCCTGAATAATACCCGCAGATACAGAAAACAAGGTATATTTGATCACTTGCCATAAAGATTCTTTTTTCATAGGAAATCCTCCCTTTCTTTCTACAGACCAGTATACCACAAATCCATGAAAACGCAAGAAACCCTTGCAAATTCTGCAAGGGTTTCTGATTATTATACAGTTTTATGCTTCTTCCGCAACTACTGTTTCTTCTTCCGCAACTACTGTTTCTTCTTCCGCGTCTGCCATTTCCACTTCTTCCATCAGCGCCTGGAAGGACACTTCTTCCTCAGCGGCAGCCTTTCTGACCTTCTTAAGTACAATGTAGCCGGCCAGAGACACACCGCCGGCGACCACGATCACGACGGTTCTCCAAAGCATACCGTCGCCCAGCGCGGTGGTAACTGTGGTGATCACGCCGGACGCCATAGCAGCCTGACCCTTCATCAGTTCAGGGATCTTGGTACCAGCCACCTTCAATGCTACGCTCAACAGCAGACCAATGCCGCCGCCGACGAACATATCGATGGCCAGTTGGCGCAGGCCCTTAAATCCCCAGAAGCGCAGGAAGAAAATGAGCACGCACAGCAGCAGGAAAGCGCCTGCGCAGATCCAGTTGACCAGGCCCTTGTTGCCGATGCACCACAGGCAAGCGTTGACCAACTTCTGCACGGCGGCATTGAGGGAACCCAGCAGTTCTTCCTTCAGATCCTCAGCCTTGGGCAGCGCAGCAACGATGTTGTCCGCATTGTTCTCGATCGCGGTCTGGATCTCGACCTTCAGTTCTTCCTTGGGTTTTTCTGCCATTGCGGGAACTTCAGCCTGCAGCACATCCACGATCTTGTCGATGTTTTCGCTGGCGATCTTCTTAATGGTCTCTGCGGTGAGGCCCTCTCCCTTGCCGGAGCCGGTCAAACCTTCCGTATACGCACCCAGAATATCATTCATTGTGTTGGTTGCGGCTTCAGACTTCAAAATATTCTGCAGCGCGTTGGCATCCACTTCCACGCCCAGCATATCCTTCACCATCTCCGGGGTGATCAGGGAACTTACAATGTTTTGCGAACCGGTGGCAGCGGCAGTATCGCCGTCAGCCAGCAAGGTAAGCCGCACACCCTCTGTGCTTACGGTTTGGATCACCATCTCCTCTTCCTTGGCAGAAGAAGTTGCGCCGGCGATCAGGCTGCTGAACGCATTGGTGATGGTTTCAGGCTTCAGAACATCCAGAACAGACAGTAAAATCGGCGCTGCGATCAGCAAAAACACCAACACAGCACTGAGAAATCCCGCCAAAATGCCACATACTACTTTCAACGCTTTCATTAAAATTTCCTCCTCGTGTATCTGCCGCGGCCCTGCGCAGCAAGCATTCTCTCTTTGTTATCCGAGCCAAACTCAAGATAACTTTATTATACCATTTTGGCAGAAAAAAGCAAGCCGTTTTCCCTATCCTCCCGCCGCGGCAATCACCAAAATCGGCAAATTATCCCGGTAAATCTCATCAAATTGGCTGATGGGCAGCGGATTGACCCCCTGCCCCACCTCGATTGTGTAACCGGGCTTGCCAAAATCCTGAATGAACCAGTCTTTGTAGCCGGCAAAGCCGGATTCGTAAGGGGTGTTTGCCAAAGTGTACCCGCTGGCGTCGGCCATTTTCTGCCCCAGTTCCTCTGCCCCCGGCACAAAGAGCCCCCCAAACTGCCAGTAGATCTCCTTGCCTTGAGAATGAAACGCCAAAACCAGCGCAGGGTCGATAAACCGGGTGTAGCCCGCCAGCGCCCGGGACTCCGCTTGATTAAGCGGCGCTCTGCCCACAAAATCCCGGGGCCCGGGCTGGACAAACCCCTGCGCAAACTTAATTTCCCGTGCCTGCTCCCACCCGGCGGGATACTGCAAATTCAGATCCACCCCCAAAAGGTTGGCCTTCCACCCATCGGGAAACGGGATCGCCGGATAGTTCTGCGCCAGATCTTCCGCCAGCGCATACTGAATGCTCCCCGGCAAGATCGCCCCGGTCACCAAGTCCACCCCGTCGGGATCCACCAGCGGCACCATATAAATTGTCACTTCCCGGGCCAACTCCCCCGCATTCCGACCGTAAATTTGCCCACCCGACGCAATCGCCTCGGCAAACTCCTCTGCAAATTGCAAAAGGATCAGCGTGGTGATCCATTCATTTGCGTGATGGGACGCAGAGAAGATCACCTTCCGTGGCCCGTTTCCGATCACCAGCGTGGAAACAGGCCGCTGAAACACCGTCCTTGTCAGTAATTCTGTGCGCACAAAGGGATATTTTGCCACGATTTCCCCAATCACCCGCTGGGTCTCCGCTGACGAAACGGGCATATCGGTGCGTACGATCGCCATAAAATCACCTCTATGCAGTATATGCCCCTTACAAAAACCGCGTTCCAAAAACAACCCCCTTCGGGGGTTGCAACTTTCGCCAAAATAGAGTATGATAAGGAAAACACAGAAAGAAGGCGGAACAATGGAGAAAGAGATCCACGACCATTCCTATATGCACGCCCACGGTCTTGCCCATTCCCACGGCCATGTCCACGAAAATCAGAAAGCGGTCATCAACCGCCTTGCCCGGGCCATCGGCCACTTGGAAAAGGTCAAGCGGATGGTGGAAGAGGGCTATGACTGTTCGGAAGTTCTGGTCCAGTTGGCGGCGGTCCGTTCTGCCTTGGACAATACGGGCAAAGTGATTTTGAAAGACCATATCCACCACTGTATGGTGGACGCGGTAACCGCCGGTGACGAAGACGCCATCGACGACCTGTGCCAGGCCATCGACAAGTTTATGAAATAAAAATACCTGTCATTGCGGGGCCCCAGGATCTGTGCAAGGCTCCGGGCAAGGGGAAACGCGATGACAGTCTTTTTATTTGCTGTTTGACACGGTACCCGGAAACGGTTATAATGTTTATGAGGTGATTTCTATGAAAAAAGAAGATATCCTTTCCTATATCCGTCTGTTTCTGGCTCCGGTGCTGGTGATGGTGCTGGGCCTGATCCTGATCTTCAATCCTGACTCCGCTACGGCACTGATCTCCAAGCTTCTGGGCGGCGTGATCATCCTCATTGGCATCGGCTCCGGTGTCTCGGCCATTTTCAGCAAAAAGGGCAGGGGGGCCAAGGCCATCACCGCTGTGGTCATGGCCATCGTGGGCGGCTGGTT
>JAFQDY010000199.1 GCA_017399325.1 Oscillospiraceae bacterium | reverse complement strand
GGTAGTGCAGGAATGTGTTGGATCCGATGGAGCAGCCCAAGAACACAACAGAACCGTTCAGATCCAGCGCCTTCTGCATAGGAGAGTTCTCACTTGCAGGATCGTCCAGCAGGTCGTGACCGGCCATACATTCTTTTGCTTTTGCGCCCATTGCGACCCATTCGTGGCTGACGTGGCCGGAACGGAAGGAGTCGGGCTTCTTCAGCATCGTCTTGGGCAGAACGCCGGTGTTAATGGTCTTGTCTCTCAAGTGTCCGTTGGGACGGGTGTCGTAGGGACGGAATGTAGTAGCCTTGTTGACAGAACCTTCAAAGCCAAGATAAGGTCTGGAGAATGCAGGTGCCATAAATGTACCGTCGGGGCCCAGGGCGGCCTTCAGGGCGTCGATCATAGCGTCAGCGCCATTCTCCAGGTAGCCCAAACCGGATAACGAGGAATGAACCAAAAGGGTATCGCCAGCCTTGACGCCCAACGCCTTCAGCGCCTCTGTCAAATCATCGGCGGTCAGCTTATTCTCGATCTCTACAGACAGGTAGCCGTACTGCGCCAGTTTCAAAGCAGTGTGCAAATAAACCTTGACTGTACCATCACCGTACAGCATATTTCTGTCCCATTCCACTTCGCGGATCACATCCTGGAATGTGTTCTTACCGTTCATTCTGGACAGAATGTCTGCGTAGTCGCCGTAAGTAATGCTGCCGGGCAGGCCGAATCGCTTGTCATCGGGAACATTTACCAGATCATGTGCAAATCCCCGTTCAGCTCGGTTGAAGACAAAGTTAGCAGCATAATCATACCAAGCATGAGAAACCTCGACCTCGGGGTTTTCAATCTTGGGAATCACGATCTGCTTGCATGCTTCCTCGATCTCAGGAATGTCCGCATAGATCTTCAGACCACGGATCTTGGTACATTCACGTTCCCGGATAAAGTCCATACGGGCAGCCAGATCAGTACCGGCACGGACACGAACCTTTGCTGCCATTTGCAGTGCCTCATTGGCACGTTCTACGGCATTGGGAAGCAACTCACGGATCTCATCGGCAGTGGTAAGCGCAAGGCTGCGGATCAAGTCACCGATAACGGACAAAGGCTCAACAAATCCATCAACATCCAGTGTGGATTCATTTTGGGAGCCATGGTGGTGATAGCCTTCACGGCAATGGCGCAGCCAAACGGTCGGCAGACCCACGGAGGAATCGCTCATAAAGTTATCATCGCCGTAGAAATTATCGAGATCAACGTATGTATATTCAGGATACACTTCGCTGAAACGGTCGATGGCGGTACGCATCAGGACATTGCCAACGAAGCCGGGCAGATCGGGTGCTTCACAAACAAGGATTTCCTTACAGAAGGTCTTATCTGTTCCTGCTGCAATGCCGTCGGTATTCACAGCGCCGATGCAGCGCTTGGACAGATCACCGCCATAGGTCTCAGCCACGGCAGACATACCGTACATTTCTGAAGCAAATACAAGGCGAATGCCGTACTTCAGTTTGAGTTTGCCCTCGTCCTGCATCTTCTTCAGGGTCTTCAGAATCGCAATAGAGCCGATAACGCCGTTGGAGTTGTCATCGATCAGGGGTTCATACAGGTGGGACAGAACCCAAACTTCCTTATCTTCTTCACCACGCAGCAAACCGGTAGTGGCATACTGCTTGGTCTCGTAGCGTCTGCCGTTACAGGTTGCGTGGACTCTGACACCGCCGCCTTCACAGCCACGACGCAGGGAGAACGCCACTCTGGGAGAAACTTGATAGGAGGTAAAATCTCTGTCCTTAAGCGTAGCGACCCAGGCACCGGATTCGGTATTGGCGTTGCACCAGTATACGGAATCGATATCAGTGGTAATGCCTTCTTCCTGGAAGTCGGAAATCCAACCAATCGCACCCAGATCCAGCATCATCTTAATGATAGCACCACAAGGTCGGGTGAACTGATTCAGCAAAACAAATGCGCCTTCCACATCCACGCCGGCCTTCATCTGGCTCTCAGTGAACACATAGGCGTCAATGCCGCCTTCGGGCAGCGCAACGGAGTGCTTTGCAATGGAAAGGGGTTCTTTTTCGTAGTCGCAGATATTCTGGCCATCATAGGCGCCACCACCGGAGATCACATACAGTTTGGCTTCGGTGCAGTCCCAACCAATGGGGCAGGTTTTGTCCTGATATACGGTCTTGCCGTCAGCCGGGAATTCCAGCAGTTCCGCTTCAAAGCCTTCTGCCTTCATCAGCTCATAGGCATACCGTGCAGCCTTCTCGTAGTACGGGAAGTTCTGCTTCCGCTCAAGGCGGTACAGGTTAATTAGGTGTTCCTTGATCCATTCTTTGTCAAAATCCGCCAAAAAGTCCTTTACTAAGTTCATAATCGTCCCTCCAAATTATGTTTTATTATAGTTTGCTCATGGCAATTTTGCTTTCGGTTAACTGGGTAATCAAGTCTCTTGCTTTCTCTGCCTTCTCGCGAATATCGGCAACTACTGCCTCAGGTGCGCGAGAGGTAAAGTTTTCATTATTCAGTTTGCTTTCTAAACTCTGCAGATTCTTTTCTGCCTTCTCCAATTCCTTCTCGATGCGTTCCAGCTCCTTGGCTACATCGACCAACTGGCCCAAAGGAATATAGAGTTTGGCAATGTTTGTTGTGCAGCAAACCATACCGTCCAGATTCTCCGGCTCTTTTTCAAGCACAGAAACCTGATCCGCATAGGCAAGCCGCTGGATAAAGCCCTCGCCTTCAACAAAGATGTTGGGTTTGGAGGTAAACACATACAAAGCGGCCTTTTTAGAGGGCGGTACATTCATTTCCGCTCTACGGTTACGAATAGCGCGAATAGCCTCCATAACGGATTCCATCAGATCCTCTTCCTGCAGGAACTTCAGTTCTTCGCTGTATTGCGGCCATTGGGCGACGATCAGCGCGTCGCCATCGTGGGGCAGGCTCTGCCAAATTTCCTCAGTGATAAAAGGCATAAACGGATGGAGCAGGCGCAAAGTCTGATCAAGTACATACACAAGCACTTGCAGTGCAGTCTGCTTCTGCGCGGCATCTTCACTGTAAAGTCTTGCCTTGGTCAGTTCGATATACCAGTCGCAATAAGAATCCCACAAGAAGTCATAGACCTTTTGTACCGCGATGCCCAACTCATACTTCTCAAGATTATCCGTAACCTCGGCAATCAAGGTATTAAGTTTGGACAAAACCCACTTATCAGCGATGGTCAACTGATCGGCATCAGGCAGTTCGTTCTTTGCATCTTCGTCCAGATTCATCAGCACATAGCGGCTGGCGTTCCACAACTTATTTGCAAAGTTACGCATTGCCTCACAACGCTCCACATAGAACCGCATATCATTGCCGGGCGCATTGCCGGTAACCATATTCATACGCAGTGCATCGCAACCGTATTTCTCGATCATCTCCAGCGGGTCAATGCCGTTGCCTAAGGACTTAGACATCTTACGGCCCTTATCATCCCGGACAAGACCGTGGATCAAGACGGTGTGGAACGGTGTCTTGCCGGTGTGCTCACAACCGGAGAAGATCATTCTGGCAACCCAGAAGAAGATAATATCATAGCCAGTAACCAAGACATCCGTGGGATAGAAGTAATCCAGATTCTCCGTCTTTTCCGGCCAGCCCAAAGTTTCAAAAGGCCACAGAGCAGAACTGAACCATGTGTCCAGCACATCGGGATCCCGCTCAATATTTGCGCTGCCGCATTTTCCGCATTTGCAGGCGTCAGTACGGGAAACAGTAATGTGTCCGCACTCTGCGCAGGTCCATGCAGGGATCTGATGGCCCCACCAAAGTTGACGGGAAATACACCAGTCACGGACATTTTCCATCCAGTTAAGATAGGTCTTGGTGAATCGTTCGGGAACGAACTTGGTCTCCCCTTCTTTCACAACACGAAGTGCTTCTTCAGCCAAAGGCTTCATCTTAACGAACCACTGGGCAGAAATAATGGGTTCCACATCGTTATGGCAGCGGTAGCAAGTGCCGACATTGTGGGAATAGTCATCAACCTTGACCAAATAACCCTGCTGCTCCAACTCTGCAACGATCACCGTACGGGCCTCATAGAGATCAAGGCCTTCGTACTTGCCTCCGTTGGCATTCACAATGCCGTTATCGTCAAGAACGCGGATCACTTCCAGATTCTGACGCAGACCGACCTCAAAGTCATTGGGATCGTGGGCAGGTGTCATCTTCACGCAGCCGGTGCCAAAATCCATCTCGGCATAATCATCGGCAACAATGGGGATCTGACGATCCGTCAGGGGCAGCGAT
>JAFQDY010000198.1 GCA_017399325.1 Oscillospiraceae bacterium | reverse complement strand
CAGGGAAACGGAATTGGTCTTACACAATTCCAGTATTGCCAAAAATGTGGCGACAATTTCAGAACGACTGCGGCTGCCCTTAAATAAATTTTTCAATTTCTGGACGCCACGCAGAATTAGTTTCTGCACCAGTTCCCTTGCTTTCTTGGTGACCGGGTAGGGTTCTTTGCCCACAATGCCACGGAAATTCACCGTAGGCGGTGGCAGACGGCGCTGGTTTCGTTCCGCAATTTCTTCCAGCGCCCAGAGCATATCCGACACTTCGTGGCTATACCGATAAGTAGTATCCCGCCGCAAGGGTTCGGGGGCTTTGGTAAAGATGTTTCTGCCCAACTCGTTGCGGGGTTCCAGATCTGTAATTGCCATACGGATCTGGTTCATTGCATCGTTGCGCTGGCGTTCCAAAAGGGATTGGCGCAGAATATCCAACTCGCTTTCTGCCTCCACCGCTTCGGCAGTAGACAGAAGCATCTTGGTTTTGATCAGCATCAGGTGGGATGCCATTGTGATGAACTCACTGGCCAGTTCAATATCCAGCCGTTTCATTTCTTCCAAATAGGCCAGATACTGCTCCAGAATCGCGGTGATGGATACGTCCTGAATCTCTATTTTATTTTTGCTCAGCAGCAGGAAAATAACATTCAGAGGACCTTCAAAATCCTCCATCAATTCGCTTTTGGTACGAACGATTCCTTCCAGCCGGTAATTTGGCTCTCCCATAGTTGCTCCTTGCATACACTTTTCCAAAATATTGTCATTATTATAACAAATAATCCCCGTTCCTGCAATAGTATCCGCAAATTTTCACCTATTTGGACATAAAAAATCGTGCCGGCAAAGTCTGCCGGCACGTATATTATTTATCCCAAAGACAGTTCCAATTCTGCGCGAAGTATTCAATGCCCGAGTAAATGGTCGTTATGATGATCACGCCGTTTACGACCATGGCAAGCCACGGGATCGTGGGAAATGCCATCAGCACGCAAAGTCCGATCATCGTGCTGGCGGTCTTGATCTTGCCGCTCCAACCCGCAGCAATCACTTTGCCCTTACCAACGGCCACCAGCCGCAGACCGGTTACCGCAAACTCTCTTGTGAGAACCAGCATCAACGCCCAGGCGGGCATCATTTGCCACTGGCAGAACATTGTCATAGCGGCAATGGTCAGCAGTTTATCTGCCAGCGGGTCAAGGAATTTGCCAAAATCGCTGACTTGATTATGCCGGCGGGCGATCTGTCCGTCCACATAATCGGTAATACTGGCGATCACGAACACAAGAAGCGCCAGCCACATCCAAAGGCCGGGCACGCCGCCGCTTAAATACATCAGCAGCATATACAGCGGAATGAACGCCACGCGGATCAATGTGATTTTACTTGCAAGTGTCATTGTTATTCCTCCAATAAATAGCCGGACAGTTCCCCGTCGACCACACAGTCTATGCGAACATTGACAAATGTGCCTTCGGTGAGGGGTTCGTCTGTGGCGATCCACACGCGGCTGTCAATTTCCGGGGAATCAGCATAGGTGCGACCATAGAACTGTTCTTGTTCTTCGTCAAAGCCGTCTACCAGGACTTCAAGGGTCTTGCCGACTAAAGATGCGTTATATTCATCCATAATGCGGGATTGGATCGTTTCTACATGCTGGGCGCGCTGCTGGGCAATCTCCGAATCCACGAAGTCCATTTCCGCAGCGGGAGTTCCCTCCTCCGGAGAGAACGGGAAAGCGCCTACGCGCTCCAATCGCTGCTCCATCAAAAATTCACACAGCTGCTCAAAGGCTTCCTCGGTTTCACCGGGAAGGCCTGTGATCACGCTGGTTCTGATGACCAGCCCGGGAATGCGGCTGCGCAATTTTGCAAACAGATCCTGCAAAAATTCACGGCTTCCCCGCCGGTTCATTAACTTCAGCACTTCATTATTGCAGTGTTGAATTGGAATGTCAAGATATTTGACGATCTTCGGCTCCGATGCCATCACATCGATCAACGCATCGTTGATCTCGTCAGGATAAGTATAATGGACGCGGATCCACCGAATGCCGTCAATTTTGCAAAGTTGCCGCAAAAGTTCCGGAAGCAAGCGCTGATGTTTCGGAAAATCCGTGCCGTAGCGACTGGTATCCTGGGCAACGACCAGCAGTTCTTTCACGCCGATAGACGCCAGATAGCGGGCCTCGTCCAGAATGTCCTCCATTTGGCGGCTGCGGAATTTACCCCGCAGGTACGGAATGATGCAGTAGGCGCAGCGGTTATCGCAGCCTTCTGCAATTTTTATGTAGGCATAATGCTCCGGCGTTGTTAAAACCCGTCCGCATTCCACTTCCGGGGTGTCGATGGACGCAAAGTCGGAAACAGGTTCACCTGCAAGGAGTTTTGCGATGGCAGGTACGATTTCTGTGTAACTTCCTGTACCCAAAATGCCGTCAACTTCCGGCAGTTGTTCAAATATCTCCTGCTGATACCGCTGGGAAAGACAGCCGGTAACAAGGATTTTGCCCACAAGGCCTTGGGCCTTCAGTTGCGCCACCTGCAGAATATAATCAATGGCTTCGGCTTTTGCCGAATCGATGAAACCGCAGGTGTTGATCACCACAACATCTGCACCAACCACATCCGCCTGCACTTCCAATCCGGCTTCCTGCACCCGGTACATCATCCGCTCGCAGTCTACCTGATTTTTCGCGCAACCCAGAGAGATAAATCCAATACTAGCCATACATATCCTCCTGCAAGTCCGCATTTTGGGAAAATTCCTCCAACGCTCTGCAGATCTGCTGATAACTGTGTCCCCGACGAAGCAGCGCGTCGGTTGCTTTGCGCAGGTCCTTTTCCGACCACTCCTCTTTCAGGCGTTTTTGTAAAAACGCAAGGATCTTATCGGTCTGATCGGGGTAATTTTCCAAAACTTCATCCCAATATTCTTTGGGAATCCGTTTTTCATAAAGCGCCTGCTTGGCGCGGGAACGGCCATAACCCTTGGCGATGCAGTTTTGCACCACCTGCTGGGCAGTCTTTTGGTCGTCTAAAAGGTCCATTTCCGCAAGCCAAGCCACTGCCTTTAAGGCATCTTGCTTATTTTCGCCCTTTTCTACCAGCCGCCGCTGCAAATCTCCTTTGGATACACTGCTGGCGGAAATGATGCGAACTGCCCGCATTTTGGCGGACATAAGGGATGCGGCGTCTTGCAGGCGGTTAAATTCGGCTTCATCCAATTCCTTGCCTGCAAACAGGCCGAAGTCCTCAACTGTCTGCCGGTAGAGCCGCATCGATGTACCGTCATCCAATTTCACTGTATGCCGCCCGACCCGATCCGGTTGGGCGGCCACAGACTCAATCCTCATCATCGAAGTCATCTGCGCTGACGGCTATGGGCCGCTCGGCGGCTCTGGCAGGTGTTCTCTCTGCTGCGCCGGCACTCAGTTTATCACGCACTTGCGCTTCCACCTGCTCGGCAATATCAGGGTTGGACTGCAGGAAGGTCTTTACGCTGTCCTTGCCCTGACCGATACGTTCCTCACCCATACTGAACCAACTGCCGGACTTCTGTATAATATCCATCTGAACGGCCAGATCCACCAGTTCGCCCCACTTGCTGATGCCCTCGCCGTACATAATGTCAAAGTAT
>JAFQDY010000197.1 GCA_017399325.1 Oscillospiraceae bacterium | reverse complement strand
GAAGAAATCTTCTACATCTCCAATCCGGCATTGGGTCTATGGGTTTGCGATGACTAAGAGGTGGGAAAGTGAGAAGAATAGATTTACACACCCACTCACTGCATAGCGACGGCGCCCAAACGCCCACCGATGTGGTGAAGACCGCCGCAGACGCGGGCCTTTCCGCCATCGCCCTTTCTGACCACGACTGTATCGAGGGCGTACAGGAGGCTATGGATGCCGGCAATCGCTTAGGCGTTGAGGTGATCCCTGCGGTGGAACTGTCTGCCCAGTCGGATACGGAACTGCACATTTTGGGTTACTTTATCGACATTCACAATAAACGCCTGCAGGACACCATGAAATATGCTTTGCAGGTCCGTGATGAGCGTCAGGAAGAAACTTGCCGCAAACTCCGGGAACAGGGCTTTGACATCACCATGGAAGAGGCAAGGGCCGAGGCCCACGGCAATCCTGTTCTGTGCCGGGCCCACTTCGCCCAGATCATGGTGCGAAAAGGCTATGCCGAATCCGTCAAGGACGCATTTAACCGATTCTTAAGCGTCGGTTGCTATGCTTACTCCAACCGGCAGGCATTGACCGGTCCGGAGGCGGTGTCGGTGATCCGGGAAGCCGGCGGCATTGCCGTGGCGGCACACCTGCACTTAATCAAAATGCCCGATGATGAACTGCGTGAATATTTGAAATCTCTGATTCCCTATGGCTTGGACGGCGTGGAAGGTTACTACACTGACTACACCCCCGATATGGAGATCCGCTACCGGGCAATGGCCGAGGAATTGGGTCTTGTGATCTCCGGCGGCACCGATTACCACGGTGCCAACAAACCCCACATTGCCATCGGCAAGGGCAGGGGAAACTTAGCGATCCCTTACAGTGTGCTGGACGGTCTCCGTCAGCGCCATAACGAAATCTATAAATAACATTGCACAAAGGAGTACTTGAATCATGAAAAAAGCAGACATTGGCCTGATTGGCTTGGCCGTTATGGGTGAGAACCTGGTCCTGAATATGGAATCCAAGGGTTTCACCGTTGCCGTGTTCAACCGCACCACCGAGAAGGTGAAAAACTTCGTGGAAGGCCGCGGCGCAGGCAAGAACATCATTGGCACATATTCTATGGAAGAACTTGTGGCCAACATCGAAAAGCCCCGCAAGATCATGATGATGATCAAGGCCGGCTCTGCCGTTGACGCTACCATCGACGCGCTGCTGCCTTTGCTGGATGATGGCGATATTATCATTGACGGTGGCAACTCTCACTTCCCCGACACCGTTCGCCGTACCGAGTATGTGGAATCCAAGGGCAAACTCTATATCGGCACCGGCGTTTCCGGCGGTGAAGAAGGCGCACTAAACGGTCCTTCTCTGATGCCAGGCGGCTCTCCCGCTGCATGGGAAAGCGTCAAGCCCATTCTGCAGGCTATCTGCGCCAAGGTGGAAGACGGCTCTCCCTGCTGTGACTGGGTGGGCGAAAACGGCGCAGGCCACTTTGTCAAGATGGTCCACAACGGCATCGAGTACGGCGATATGCAACTGATCTGCGAAGCCTACCACCTGATGAAGAATATGCTGGGTATGTCCGACGACGAGATGCACCAGGTCTTCGCCGAGTGGATGAAGGGCGACCTGGACAGTTATCTGATCGAGATCACCCGGGACATTCTGGCTTATAAAGACACCGATGGTGAGCCCATCGTAGAAAAAATTCTGGACACCGCCGGTCAGAAGGGTACCGGCAAGTGGACCGGCATTGCCGCTTTGGACGAGGGCGTTCCTCTGACTTTGATCGGCGAGGCTGTGTTTGCCAGATGCCTGTCCGCTATGAAGGACGAGCGTGTAGAGGCTGCTAAGGTCCTGCCCGGCGCGGCTGAATCCGCACTTGCCCTCACCGCAGAAGAAAAGGCCCAGTGGATCGAGAACATCCGCTGCGCGCTGCTGGCTTCCAAGATCGT
>JAFQDY010000196.1 GCA_017399325.1 Oscillospiraceae bacterium | reverse complement strand
TTTCAGTTTCCTGTCCATATTCCCTCCTCCTTTCTTCTTCCCATCATACGCGCCCCTTCCCTTCGTGTCAAGAAAAAGCATCCGGAATACCGAAGCATTCCGGATGCTTTTTCAAAATCAACGGTTTTGTCGGCCGGAGCAACCGCCGCTGCACTTGCTGCCGCACTGCTTGGCATAAGGACAGCCCACGCAGGTCTCCCCTTTTCTCTTGGCGCGGACAAGATACCATATGATTCCGGCCGCGATCGCGACCAACATGCAAACAACAATTACATTTTCCATAACAAAAATCCTTCGTTTAGTGTTTCAGCGCGTACTCGGTCTTTAACTTTCTGTTGGTGTTCCAAATCAGCCCCGCCACAACGGCAACCATGACCCCCACGGCAACAAGACCGCCGATGGCAGCGCCATTGTTCAGCATACCGCCCGCAATCAGCGTGCCCAGGGTGTAAACCAGATATGCCACGGTGTAGCCCACCGCCAACTGTAGTCCAATGCCGCCCCAGAGCCATTTTGCGCTCTTCATTTCCGCGTTCATCGCGCCGATGGCCGCAAAGCAAGGGGGCGTATACAGATTAAACATCAGATAAGCAAGGGCCGCCACCTTGGTGATGGCCATAATGCCCGCAACCTCTGCGCCTGCGCCTTCCATAAGTTCCAGTTCTTCGGTGTCAATGAGGTTTTCAAGGCCCACAAAGCAGACCGCCAGCGTACCCACAACATTTTCCTTCGCGATGAAGCCAGTAATGGCCGCCGCTGCCAACTGCCAGGACAAAACGCCCACAACAGGAACCAGCAGATAAGCAAAGGGAGATGCGATAGAAGCGAGAATAGAGGCATCCGCGCTTTCGGCAACCGCAAAATTCCATGTGAACGTCTGCATCAGTTGCACCGCCATATTGCACAGCAAAATGATGGTAGCGGCCTTTACGATATAGGCCCAGCCGCGGCTGCACATGGACTTGAACGCGCCCCAGAAAGAGGGGACTTTGTATTCGGGAAGTTCGATAATGAAGAAAGATTTTCTTGCTTTATAGCCGGTGATTGCATTGATCAGCAGTGCGCCAAGGAAGATGAGCACAATGCCTGCAAAGTACATCAATGCGCTAACCCACCAGGCATTTTCGAAGAAAGCGCCTGCAAACAAGGAAATCACGGGAATCTTTGCACCGCAAGGCATAAAGGGCGCCAGCATCGCGGTGGCTCTGCGCTCACGCTCGTTTCGGATTGTACGGCTTGCCATAATGCCAGGTACGGCGCAACCGACAGTGATTACGAAGGGAATCACCGATTTACCGGACAGCCCCACCTTCTTGAAAATCGGGTCAAGCACAACGGCCGCCCGGGACATATAGCCGCAGTCTTCCAACAGAGCAATGAGGAAGTACATCACCATCACAAGAGGCAGGAAGCCAACAACTGCAACCACACCGCCGATAACGCCGTCAACAAGGATGGCGGAGAGTAACGGATTGGCATTGGTGAGCAGTCCGCCAACCCAGCCCTGGAACATTTCCAGAAGCGGCACAAGACCGGGAACGAAAGTATCGCCCACTTCCACGCCTTCTGCAATCCAAGCGCCCAGCGTTGTCTGGGAAATATAGAATACAAGGAACATAACGGCGGCAAAAATCGGAAGGCCCAGCCACTTATTAGTCAGAACCGCGTCGATCTTATCGCCGAAGTTCTTATCCTTGGTCAAAACCTTGCGGGTTTCCACCGCTTCTACGATTTGATTCACAAAGGCAAACCGCTTACGGTCGGCAGTTTCCACCTGCACCTTGTCGGTCAGGTCAATGTCATCTTGTATGTAGGGAGCAGTTTGCGCTTTGCCTGCCTGTTTTGCAGCGGCTTCTATCAGCGTTTTCAAGCCGTCTGCCGCGGTGGAAACAGTTTTTACAACCGGGCAGCCCAGTTTTTCAGAAAGAGCATCGGCATCGATTTTGTTGCCTTTTTTCTTGCCGATATCACTCTTGTTCAGCGCCACCACAACAGGAATTCCCAATTCCAGAAGTTGGGTGGTGAAAAACAAACTGCGACTTAAATTGTCCGCGTCCACGATGTTGATGATCACATCGGGATTCTCGTTCTTCACATAAGAACTGGTGATACTCTCCTCGCCGGTAAAGGGCGACATAGAGTAAGCGCCGGGCAGGTCCACGGCCGTCATCTGTTCCACCGCCGCATAAGCCTTCTTGATCGGATGTTCTTTCTTGTCTACGGTAACGCCTGCCCAGTTTCCCACCTTTTCGTTACGGCCGGTCAGCGCGTTATACATTGTGGTCTTGCCGGAATTGGGGTTGCCTGTCAAAGCAATTCTCATAGATTTCTCCCTCCACTTTCACTTTATATCCATCCTTGCGGATAAACTTACAAACCAGTTAGCAGCCGCTAACTGTCGGGCAAAAAAATAAGCCGAAACCTATTTTTATAACTCAAACGATGATGGCTTCTGCCAACTGGGTGTCAATGTTGTAGCGGGCATCTTTGATGGAAACGGTGCAGCCGCCTTTGCGATGGGCAATGACTGTGATGGTCTCGCCGCTGTAGCAGCCCAGCGAGAACAAAAATGCATCCAGTTCCTCGTCGTCTGTGTTGATCTGCTGAATGATATATTCTTTTCCCTCTTCTGCCGCTTTCAGATTCATACCCGTTTTCACCACCGTTGCATAGCAGTTAGTCTTTGCTAACTTCCTGCTCTAAAATACGGTTAGCCTTTGCTAACCGTAATAATTATAGTCGCCACCTTTTCAGTTGTCAAGCATTTTTTAGGAAAATTTTCCTTTTTTGATCCGGGCTGGTTTTGGCCCTTGGGTGTCGGTTGGAAAAACTTACAACTTGATAAATGGTTACAAATCGGTTACAATGCACTTGTCTTCGCGAGGCAAATTCTGAAAAGGAGGTCGGCAAGATGTTTTTCTTCTCTTGTAACAACAATTGCAACACCGGTTGTAACTCCATCTGGCAGATTCTCAGCCAGATTTGCGGTTTCGGCTGCTAATTGCAACATATGCGTCCCTGCTTTCACGCAGGGGCGTTTTCTACTTTTGATAGCAGCCAAAGGAATCCCCGGGGGGTTCTTCATATGCGTTCATAGCCCTACATTCCTCGCGAAACCCGTAAACGCGTAAAATCATCCGTCATCTGCGTAAAGGCCCCCTTGTGTAAAGGGGGCTGTCATTTGCGAGGAACGAGCAAATGACTGGGGGATTGTCTCCTTAATAGGTTTCTCATTACAATCCCTCCGGCTCGCCATTCGGCGACCCACCTCCCTTTGCACTAGGGAGGCTTTCTTCTTTATCACAACCCCCTACTCTTTTTAGCAATATAGTCTGTAACCGTTTTGTTGCTCATCGCCATAGGCTTTATTGAACCACGCGTCTAACGTGCAGTTTTCTTTATGCAAAAAACGGGCGGCTACGACAGCCGCCCGTTATCTATTTACTTCCGGTTTGCTCGTTCGACAGAGGATATAATCAATGCTCACATTATAAAACTCTGCCAGGCGCATAAGTGTTTCTGTGGGCGGAATCCTTTCGCCGTTTTCAAATTTCGACAACAGCGCTTGCTCAATGCCGGTTTGCATTTGCAGGGAAACCTGTGTATATCCCCTGCTTTTCCGCAGTTCTTTCAGTCTGTTTTGCATAACATCACCCAATGACATTATGTCATATTTTTTCTTGACAATTATGACGGCTTGTCATATTATGTGTGTGGGAGATGTTCCTAACCTAAAAAGATAGAGAGGTATTTCTTATGGCATTAAATCAGCAATGTCCCAAATGCGGCAGCACACGCGTCCAATTATCCAACGTGGAAAGCAAACACGGCTGTTTCTGGTTTATTATTTTCGGCTGGGTGTATTGGATCTGGGTCCTTATCAAGTGGATGATCGGCCTTATGGTTTTCTTCTGTGTTGACTGGTGGATGGCTATCATCAAGAAGTTGCAAGGCAAAGGTTATGTGTGGAAAGGCAAGCGCTGGTTCTCCGGCAGAAAGAAAACCTATTATTGTCACGAGTGCTCCCACAACTTCAAGGGCTAATCCCGTGTTTATTGCATAAGCAAAAAATCCAAGGACTGTGTCCTTGGATTTTTGTTTTATATCTCCGCAAATTCTGCCTGTTTTGAAAGGTTCAAAACCAGTTCCCTGTCCGGGGCCTGGGTGCCGGATTGCATCACGCTGGCCGCGCCCATCGCCATAGCAAGGGGAATGATCTCTTCCGTGGGCAAGCCTTTTTCCAGGCCGTATGCCATAGCCGCAACCACGGAATCCCCCGCGCCAACGGTGCTTTTTACTTCCACTTTCACGCTTTTGGCACGATAAGCGCGGTCTTTTTTCAAAAAGAGCGCCCCATCGCCGCCAAGGGAAACCATCACCTGCGCAACGCCCATTTCCAGCAAATCTTTTCCGCCGGCAAGAATTTGCGTTTCTGTTTCCATAGGTTTTCCCAGCAGGCGGGCCAGTTCCGTTTCGTTGGGTTTGACCGCAAAGGGTCTGCCCTTTACGCCCTGGGCCATGGCCACGCCGTCGGCGTCCAAAAATACCTTCGCGCCCTTTTCCTGCAAACTTTCCGTCCAGCGGCGGTAAGTATCTGCCGGTGCGCCCATAGGCAAAGAACCTGCCAGCACCACAATGTCACCCGCCACGATTTTCCCGCAGAGCGTATCCAACAGGTTTTGCAGGACTCCTTCGTTCACCTGCGCCCCCGGTTCGTTGATGTCCGTGTTCTGACCCAAATCGGGGGCAATAATTTTTAAGTTAGTGCGGGTCTCTCCCTCTGCTTCCCCGCAGAGCAGGGAAAGGCCCTCTTTTTCCAGCAGTTTCGCCAACCGTTGTCCGGCATCACCCGCCAAAAGCAGAACCGCCACCGACTCTGTCCCCAGGGCTTTCAGGCACTTGGATACATTGATGCCCTTGCCGCCGGCATCTTCCCGGAGGGTCTGCACCCGGTTGACCTTGCCCAGGGTAAAATTGGGGATCACCGCGGTTTTATCGATGGCCGGGTTTAATGTTACGGTATAGATCAAGGCTTATCCCTGCCTTTCTTTTTTGTTTTTCTTATCATACACCAAATCCGGGTTCTTGGCAACAAAAAAGGTGGGCCGCTGACAATAGCAGCGGCCCTGACAAAGAGGAAAATGAAAAAGATTATTCTTGGGTAAAGAATTCTGCCGGATCGATAAACGCCCCGTCGCAACTGACGCTGAAATGCACATGGTCGCCGATGGCGCTCTCAAGCAGAGCAGAATTGCCTACCATACCAATGGTTTGCCCCACCGTTACCGTATCGCCGGGTTTGACGGACACTTCTTCTGCAAGGCTTGCATACTTGGTGGTGTAACCGTCTGCGTGGCGGATCACCACGGTCATACCCATGGTCTCGTCGTCATAAACGGTGTAGACTTCTCCGTCGGCAGCGGCGCACACATTGGTGCCGGCTTCCGCGGCAATGTCAATGCCGTTGTGGACGCGCCAATCCCGGGTGGTTTCGTTGTAGGTCAGGCTGTCCATGGCATACACCGCCACGGTCTGCCCTGCCACAGGATAGGCCGTATTCTTGGGGGGCGCGGGTCTTTCCTCGTCCGGATCGGTAACCAAAGAGCCGTCCGGATTGGTGGCTACCACCTGCTGGTCGTCCAGCGGCTGGCTTGCCGTGGGAACATCCGCATTGATATCTTTATCTGTTTTATCGGCATTTCGGTAGTAGAGGAATCCGGAAACACCGATTGCGACAGCACACAGCACCAGGGCTATGTAGTAGCCCTTACCGCTGACGCTGCCAGAGAATTTTTTGTTGCGCATAATTAGCACCTCCGTTGTCCAGTATTGCCAATATTTTTCTAATTAAACCATCTTTTGGAATTTATTTAATTTTTGACACCGAAACCCCGCCCACACCCTATAAATTCTGTTGACAAATGTCGCATTTTCGGTTATATCTTATAATGTCAAAATTTATTCATTTTTTGAGCAAATGAACTGGCGCACAATAAAGAAAAATAACGCAGCCGACAGAAATTTGGCAAGTGTTAGCAGCAAGAGATTTTGCCGCGGGGCAAGGTTTGAAAACGAAGGCATACTTTGTGTATTCCGAGTTTTCCAAACCGCAGTGCCGAGGTGAAAGATTCGCTGATAACCGCAGGCAAATTTGTATCGTTTGCGACAAATAGAAAAAACAAGCAGCCGGCGCAAAATCAACAAGTGTTAGCGGCGCGGAATTTTGTTCCAAATCAAAGTTTGAAAACGATGGCATACTTTGTGTATTTCGAGTTTTTCAAACTGCAGAGTTGGGGCAAAAGGGCCGCCGATAACCGCAGGTGATTTTGTAACGGCTGCGATCAAAGAAAGAAGAGGGGGAGGATAATGTCCAAAGAACTCATTAGGCTCCAGGACCTTACCATGGAGTTTGACGGGGAACGGATACTTGATGGTATCAATCTCTATTTTAACGATCACGAATTCCTCACGCTGCTGGGCCCTTCCGGCTGCGGCAAGACCACCACTCTGCGTATTATTGGCGGTTTTTTGACCCCCACCTCCGGCAGAGTGCTTTTCGACGGAAAGTGCATCAACGATGTGCCGGCCTATGAACGGCAGATCAACACCGTTTTCCAGCGGTATGCACTGTTCCCCCATCTGGATGTGTTCGGCAATATCGCTTTCGGTTTGAAAGTTGCCAAACTGCCCAAAGAAGAAATTAACCAGCGAGTGCAGGAGATCCTCACCGTTGTGGGTATGAAAGGCTACGAACACCGCCGCATCGATAGTCTGTCCGGCGGTCAGCAGCAGCGTGTTGCCATCGCACGGGCCTTGGTCAACCGTCCCAAAGTTCTGCTTTTGGACGAGCCTTTGGCCGCCCTGGATCTGCGTCTGCGGAAAGATATGCAGAACGAACTTAAGCGCATCCAGCAGGCTATGGGTATTACATTTATTTATGTGACCCACGATCAGGAAGAAGCCCTTTCCATGTCTGACACCGTTGTGGTTATGGATAAAGGCCGCATCCAGCAGATCGGCAGACCTGAGGATATTTATAACGAGCCGAAGAACGCCTTCGTGGCGGACTTTATCGGCGAGAGTAACATTTTGGACGGCGTGATGCTCAGCGACTACAAGGTCAAATTCTTTGGCCGGGTATTCGACTGCGTGGACGCAGGCTTTGCCCCCAACGAGCCGGTGGATGTGGTCATCCGTCCCGAGGACATCGACTTCGTTCCCGCCGGCGAAGGACATCTTGTGGGTACGGTTACTTCCGTTACTTTCAAGGGTCTGAACTATGACATCATTGTGGACTTCCGTGGCTTTAAGTGGCTGATCCAGACCACCGACTACCACGGCGAGGGCGAAACGGTGGGTATCCGCCTGAACCCCGAGGACATCCACATTATGCACAAGAGTGAATACTCCGGTATGTTTGGCGATTACAGTTCCTACTCTGCCGAGTACGACGAACTGACGGAGGATGCAGCCGATGAAGAAGAATAAGTCCATTCTTTTAAGCGGTCCTTACATCCTTTGGATGCTGATCTTCACTTTGATCCCTCTGGGCGTGGTAGGCTACTACGCGCTGACCGATGTGGAAACCGGCGCGTTCACCTTTGCGAACATCAAGGATCTGGGGCTGTTCCTGCCCACATTGGGTATTTCCGTCTGGTATTCCATTTTGTCTGCAGCCATCTGCCTTGTGCTGGGTTACCCGGTGGCCTATTTCATTGCCCACCGTTCCGCGGTAACGCAAAAGATTCTGTATATGCTGGTTATGCTGCCCATGTGTATGAGTTTTCTGCTCCGCACTTTGGCTTGGGCCGGCCTTTTGGAAACCAATGGCATTATCAATCAGTTTTTGAATCTGCTGGGTCTTCCCTCACTCAAAATGATCGGCACTCCCGGCGCAGTGATCCTGGGTATGGTGTACAACTACCTGCCCTATATGATCCTGCCCCTTTATTCCATCATTGTGAAGATCGACAACCGCCTGATCGAGGCCGCCGAAGACTTGGGCTGCAACGGTATGCAGGTGTTTGGCCGGGTGGTGCTGCCTTTAAGTATGCCCGGGATCCTCTCCGGCATCACTATGGTGTTTGTACCTGCGGTATCCACCTTCTATATCTCCCAGAAGCTGGGCGGCGCCGATATGCCGTTACTGATCGGCGACGCCATTGAAAAGCAATTCAAAACTGCCGGCAACCCAAATTTGGGCGCGGCGCTGAGTTTGGTGCTGATGCTGATGGTGTTTATCTGCACCGGCATTATGAACCGCTTCGGTTCTGATGAGGAAGGCGGTGTGGTAGCATGAAAAAGACCAACCGTATCTTCACGATCCTGATCTTTATTTTCCTGTATATCCCTATGGCGGTGCTGATTCTGGCATCCTTCAACACCGGCAAGAGCCTGACCCACTTTGAGGGCTTTACTTTCCACCAGTATCTGGAACTGTTCCGGGATAAAGACCTGTTATCCCTGCTGGGCAACTCCCTGCTGATCGCCATTTTGTCCACCGCTGTTGCCACCGGTTTCGGCACATTTGCCGCCGTTGGCATCCACCGGTTAAAGCCCAAAATGCGCAAAGCGGTCATGACCCTGACCAACATCCCCATGACCAACCCGGACATCGTGACCGGTATTTCCCTGTCGCTTTTGTTCGTGTTCATCGGTTCGGGTATGCTGAACCAGCGGCAGAGTCTGAATTTCTGGACGCTGCTGATCGCCCACATCACATTCAATCTGCCCTATGTGATCTTGAATGTGATGCCCAAACTCCAGCAGATGAATCCTGCCCTGCAGGACGCGGCTATGGACTTGGGCTGCACGCCTTTACAGTCGTTTTTCAAGGTGACCGTTCACGAAATTATGCCCGGCGTGATCTCCGGCGCCATTATGGCCTTCACCATGTCGCTGGACGATTTTGTGATCAGTTACTTTGTCACCGGCTCTGAGTTTGTAACTCTGCCGGTCAAGATCTACTCTTTGACCAGAAAGCAGATCCACCCCAAGATCTACGCTATGTTCACCCTGCTGTTTTTGCTGATCTTCGTGCTGATGGTGACCATGAACCTGCTGCAGATCCGGGGCGACAAGCGGAAAGAAAGACGGCAGGCCAAGGTCATTTCCAAGAAAATGCAGGTATTTCAGCGGATCTGCGCCGGCGTTTGCGCCTTTGCGGTCCTGCTTGGCTGCGGCTGGCTGATTCTGTCCACCCGGCAGGACAAGATCACCCTGAATGTGATGAACTGGGGTCAGAACATTGCCGACGGCAGCGACGGCACATTGGACATCATTGCCGCATTCGAGGAAAAGTACCCCAACATCGATGTGAATTACTCAGAATACGCCTCTAACGAGGAACTGTATTCCAAACTGTCCAACGGCGGTCTGGTGGTGGATGTGATCATCCCCTCGGACTATATGATCGGCAGAATGATCGACGAGGATATGCTTCTTCCACTGAACAAAGCGAACATTCCCAACTTCTCGAAAGTGCTGCCGGAATACCTGAACAAGGGTTTTGACCCGGACAACACCTATTCCGTCCCCTACACCTGGGGCACTGTGGGTATCATCTACAACTCCAAGTATGTGGACGAGGCGGATGTGACCGGTTGGGAACTGCTGTGGAACGAGAAATATGCCGGACAGATCCTGATGTTCGACAACTCCCGGGATGCCTTCGGCATCGCCCAGTACAAGTTGGGTTACAGTTGTAACCCCACCACCACTGCCGAACTGGAAGCCTGCGCCGAGGAACTGGCAAAGCAGCGCCCCTTGGTGCAGCAGTATGTGATGGACCAGATCTACGACAAGATGATCGAGGAAAATGCGTGGATCGCGCCTTACTATGCCGGCGACGCTATGATGATGATGGACGAGAACGAGGACCTGCGGTTCTACCTGCCGGAGAATCAGAAGTTCAATATGTTCATCGACGCTATGTGCATCCCCTACTGCGCGGAAGAAAAAGACGCGGCGGAACTGTTCATCGACTTTATGTGCGACCCGGAAGTTTCCGGCGCAAATATGGACTATATCTGCTACGGCTCTCCCATTGACGGTGCAACGGACTATATGGAGGAATATCTGGCCGAAAGCGAAGTCATTTATCCTTTCGAGAGTTCCGAAGAAGCGGAACTGCGAACCGAAAGTTATGAAGCGCTTCCGCTGGAGTTAAACCGCGCTATGGAAAACCTGTTCCAGAAGATCCGTCTGAACTAAACCCAATAAAAAGGTCTCCCTCT
>JAFQDY010000195.1 GCA_017399325.1 Oscillospiraceae bacterium | reverse complement strand
CCTTCTGCCTTTCTGTCTTCGGTCAAGAAAGCGATGTTGTGCTTCTTTGCACCGGCAGGATTGGTGATCTTGACCTTTTCACCCTTCACATAGACATCCAAGGATTTGATGTAATCAACACCAAAGATCGCGCGCATAATTTCCGTTCTGCCTGCACCAACAAGACCGGCGATGCCTAAAACTTCGCCTTTTCGGAGACTGAATGCAACATTTTGGCTGCGATCCTTACGGCAAAGATTTTCAACGCGGAGAACTTCCTCACCGATCTCACTGCTCCGCTTGGGGAATGCGCTGCTGACTTCACGACCAACCATCATCTCCACAAGTTCGTCAGAACTTACATCGGCGACCTGGCGAGTTCCGATGATCTGACCGTCACGCATAACCGTAACGCTCTCACAGATCTCGAAAATTTCTTCCATACGGTGGGAAATATATATAACGGCAATACCACTCTCCTTCAGATCGCGAATGATCTGGAACAGAGCGCCTAATTCCTTCTTAGTTAAGGTAGCAGAAGGCTCGTCCATCAAAATAATTCTGGAGTTACGACTTAGGGCCTTTGCAATTTCGACCATTTGCTTCTCAGCAACGGTCAATGTACCGACCAAACGGGTCGGGTCAACCTGAAAACTAACGCGTTCCAGCAACTGGCGCGCTTTCTCGTTAATTTCCTTCCAATTGATCAACTTACCCTTTGTGGCAAGACGACCGGCAAAAATATTTTCGGCAATGGACAGTTCATCAACCAGATTCAGTTCCTGGAAGATGATTGTAATGCCAAGAGAATCTGCGACCTGCGGGTTGGTAATGTTCACAGGAACACCGTCGATCAGAATTTCACCGCAGTCTTTTTTGTAGTTACCGTTGAGAATCTTCATCAACGTGGATTTGCCGGCGCCATTTTCGCCGACCAATGCGCGGACTTCGCCTTCTGCAACAGTAAAGCCAACATTGTCCAGCGCCTTTACGCCGGGGAAGGATTTACTGATGCCGCGCATCTCAAAAAAAGTAGTCGTATTATTCACTGTAATTGTCCCTTTCCTCTTGAGAAGCCGGGTGCGAACACCCGGCTTCTTTTATGCGTTAGAATTTTTTAACTTAAAGGACAGTTAAAAATTAGTCGTGAGCAGCAGTATCAACGTTTGCCTTGGTAACCAGTTCCATACCCAGGTACTTCACGTGCTCAACGGACTGGCCATCAACAACAGCCTTGATAACGTCCATAGCGTCACGGGAGAAGAAGCCGGCGGGATAGGTGATGGTGAACATGAACTTGTCGTTCTTGATGTACTCCTTGGACCACTCATAGAAGCCCTGAGAAGCGATCTTGCAGGTTTCCTGCTTCTGAGCAGCTTCGATTGCGTTCCAAACGCCCTTGGACATACCGTCGTCAGCAACCAAGAAAGCCTTCAGGTCGGGGTGAGCAGTCAGGATGTTCTCAGCAGCGGTCTGAGCCTTCTGCGTATCCCAGTCGCAGTACTCAGTAGCAACGATCTCGATGTTGGGGTACTTGTCCAGAACTTCCTTCATACCAGCGACACGCTGCATAGCGTTGTCAGCGCCGGTCAGACCGGAGATAATAGCAACCTTACCGGAGTCGCCGTTCAGCTTGATGTACTCTTCAGCTTCCAGAACGCCGGATTCCTTCTGGCCAAACAGAACCTTGTAGATCTTGTCGGCAGCAACCTGATCTTCGGTGAAGCCATAGTGGTCAACAACGATGATGCCCTTGTCAGCAGCTTCAGTAACAACGGGAGCCAGAGCAGCCATATCAGCAGCCTGGATGGTCATAGCGTCGAAGCCCTGGTTGATGATGGAACGAACCTGGTCGATCTGAGTGTTAGCATCCTGCTTAGCATCGAAGATCTCGTAGGTCCAGCCATTGGCTTCGCACTTTTCCTTGATGACGTTTTCGTACAACTTGTTCCACTCGTTGTACTCAGCAACAGAAATTGCTACCTTGAAGCCATCATCTTCAGTCTTCTTGCCGCATGCGAACAGGCCAATAGCCATGACCAGAACCAGCAGCAGAGCAATCAGTTTTTTCATATGATATCCTCCTTAAAATAAATGAAGCATCCAACGGTGCTCACTGATCAAGATATTGTGGTTATGGAACAAGTTGAACCACAATATACTTGTGCAATTATATTAACATACCGCATAAAAATATGCAATGCTCACATTGACAGAAAATTCAACCAATTTTTTGTGTAATATAACTTATTTTCAATATCATCACTTGAGTTAATAAAAATAGTATATCATATTGATTACAAAGTGTTACAAAACTGCAAAATAATCTTGCGTTTTCAAGCAATATAATCATTGATTATTACCACTATTTATTATATAATGTTTGCGCAAAGTAAAATATAATAAGGTGGAGGATCTTGTTTATGGATTACAGTAAATTACAAAACGGCAGTGACATTCGCGGTGTTGCCCTCGAAGGCATTGAAGGTCAGCATATTAATCTGACCGAGCAAGCCTGCCGTGACATCGGCAGAGGCTTTGCTCTTTGGCTCGTGGAGAAAACCGGCAAAAAGGATCTGCGTGTTGCAGTCGGTCGCGACTCCCGACTTTCCGGCGAAACGTTGTGCTGCTGGATCTGTGATGCAATGGTGGAACAAGGCATTGCCGTTACCAACTTCGGTATGGCCAGCACCCCAGCTATGTTTATGGCAACCATCACTGAAGGATATGAATTTGACGGCACTGTTATGATCACCGCAAGCCATTTGCCCTTCAACCGCAACGGCTTTAAGTTCTTTACCCGAGACGGCGGCTTGGAGAAGGGTGATATTAAGCGCATTTTGGAATTTGCCGGAAGTGATGCTGCAACCGGTTTGTCCACAGGTAAACTGGCAGATGGCGCGTTTATGGATACATATGCCAAGATCCTGGCAGACAAGATACGTACCGCAACAGGTATGGATAAGCCTCTGGATGGCTTCCGCATCGTTGTGGACGCCGGTAACGGCGCAGGTGGCTTCTATGTGGACAAAGTCCTGAAACCCTTGGGCGCAAATACCGAAGGCAGCCGCTATTTGGATCCGGATGGCAGTTTCCCTAACCACATTCCCAACCCCGAAGACAAGACCGCTATGGCAGCCATTATCGAGTCTGTGAATATGGCCAAGGCTGATTTGGGTATTATCTTCGACACCGATGTTGACCGTGCCGGCGCAGTGCTGTCCGACGGCAGCGAACTGAACAGAAACCGCATTATTGCTATGCTTGCCGCAATTTTACTCCGCGAGCATCCCGGTACTACCATCGTAACCGACTCCATCACCTCTACCGGACTTGCCAAGTTCATCGAGGAAAAGGGCGGCGTTCACCACAGATTTAAGCGTGGCTACCGGAATGTTATCAACGAGTCCATTCGCCTGAACAATTTGGGTCAGGATAGCCAACTGGCCATCGAAACATCCGGCCACGGCGCACTGAAGGAAAACTACTTCCTGGATGACGGCGCTTATCTGGTCACAAAACTGCTGATTGAACTGGCTCGCGGCAAGAAGGAAGGCTACACCCTTTCTTCCCTCATTGACTCTCTGGAAGAGCCTGCTGAGAGTGTGGAATTCAGAATGAACATTCTACTGGATGACTTTAAGGCATATGGCCAGCAGATCATTGATGATCTGACCGCTTACGCCGCAAAGCAGGAAGGCTGGAGCCTTGCTCCCAGCAACTTTGAGGGCGTTCGTGTAAATCTTGACGAGAATCACGGCAACGGCTGGTTCCTGCTGCGACTCTCCCTCCACGACCCCCTGCTGCCGCTGAACATTGAAAGCAACTGCGTTGGCGGCGCAAAGAAGATCGCAACCGAACTGGCCGGTTTCATCGCCGGTTACGACAAACTGGATGCAGAGAAATTGATCGCTTTCACAAAATAACACATAGGAAATACCCACACCGAATCGGTGTGGGTATTTTTTATTGACCTAAAAACCAGTCCTCCACAATGTCACTGTGGGTTACCACAATGTCAATGTCCTTCAGTTCTTCTTTTGTGAAGAATCGCAATTCCTTTGATTCGCTGCTGATGGCCAATTTTGGTTCTTCTTCCAATTCCAAGCGGAACACCACAATCACCATTCTCCAAACACTGCCGTCCCGATAGGCGGCAATTCGACCCGATTCTCCATAGACCGCCAGTTTTGTAAAGGCAGTTTGCGGAACACGCAGACCCAGTTCCTCATAGATTTCCCGGGCAATGGCCTGCAATTCCGTTTCCTGCTTTTTGACACCGCCGCCGACCAATCCCCAAGTTACGCTGTCACGGCGTTTTTCAAGCAAAAGTTTGCCATTACAGGTAATGATTGCATTTGCGCCCAAGTGGGCGCCTTGGGTGGTTTTCGGTGGATTAGGATGACCCCGATAGAATGTAACAATGCTCACTTGACCGACCTCCAAAGAAATTCTACTTCAATTATAGCAAAAACACATCGCGCTTTCCAGTCAAAATTCATCGGGCACAGGTTTTGTAACGCCTGTGCGGCGGGCCTTGCTTAACCCACCCGCCATATGAGATTCTGTATCTTTGGAAAACTTTGCCCGAACAATGATTTCTTCCCCGAATTTGTCCCGCAGAGAGTCCACTGTTTCATCCAGCCGCAGTTTCTTCTCATATTGTACAGGACTTATGCCGGATAAAAAATCATACTGTTGGTAGGACTCTTTTGCCAATCTTGTTACCTGCACACCCAATTGGCGCACAGGCTGACCGTCCCATCCCTCGTCAAATGCTTTGCAGGCCTCCTCAAATATGATCGTAGTAATGTTGGTGGCATTGGAAAGAAGCCGCTGATGGGAATAGTGGCGAAAATCACAGGTACGCAAGTTGATGGCAATACAACTGCCGTATTGCCCGTCCTTGCGCATCCGCATAGCCACAGTTTCGCAAAGACTAAGCAAGACCCGGTGTGCTTCTTCCCTGCTTGCTACATCTTTTACAGTAGTAATGGAGTTGCCGTAACCTTTATTTTCCGCAGCTTCCGGCGTAACCATTTCCGCGTTGCGTCCGTTGGCAAAGTGCCAGATGGTCTCGCCGTGTTTTCCCAACCGCTTGCGAATGACCGACACATCTGCTTTTGCCAAATCACCAATGGTATAAATACCAAAGGCTTTCAATTTCTGTTCCGTGGCTGCGCCTACCAAAAACAGATCCCGCACGGGAAGCGGCCACATTTTTGTTTCCATTTCCTCCGGATAGAGTGTGTGTACCTTATTCGGTTTTTCCAGGTCGCCTGCCATTTTGGCAAGCAGTTTATTTGTGGAAATTCCCACATTTACCGTAAAACCCAGTTCGTTCCATATCCGTTCCCGTATCTGCTCTGCGGCCAGCCGGGGGTCTCCGTAAATCCGCTGCGTTCCCGTCATATCCACCCAGGCCTCGTCGATGGAATACTGCTCCACCTGAGGACTGAACTGGCGCAACATTTCCACAAAATGCCGGGATGCCTCCACATACAGTTCGTAATCCGGCGGCGCTACGATCAAATTCGGGCATTTTTCCAAGGCCTGAAACAGCGGTTCACCTGTTTGAATGCCGTATTTTTTCGCCGGTGCGCTTTTTGCCAAGATAATGCTATGGCGGGATGCTTTATCTCCCGCGATCACCGACGGTACATCCCGCAGGTCCAAAGCCTCTCCCAGCACCTTTACCCGGTGGGCCGCCGTCCAGGACAAGAACGCACTATTGGCATCCACGTGAAAAATAATTCGTCTGGCCATATCAATACACCCTTCTGAGCAAACACCAGTTGTGGCTGCGGATGGTATATTTCAATTCAAACAGCCATTCCTTTGCCTCTACGGTCGCCCTGCACAGAAAAATCTGCGCCTCTATGCCCACATACTGAATCTTTTTACTGCTGACGATCTCGTCAATATCCACCCGCAGCAGCCGGTGGTCTTTCGTTTCCATTCGCAAGCGCAGCGGACGAATGTCCCCGTTTGCGCTGCACACAGAAATCACATCCACGGGAGAATTGATTTGCTCCACTGCACTCACCTCTTGTCACATTTATTATAGTACATTTGTTCTAATTTGGCAAGTAGAATTTTTTGTCACCCCCTACCCTAAAGCCTTGAACCGGAATGTGATTTATGATAAAATTATCAAAAAAGAAAGGAGAAAGTTAAATGAAAAACATTAAAGTACACGCAAAATCATTTAGTTACTATTTTGTAGATTTCTTTATGTCTGTTCTCGCCGGTTTGGGAATCACTCTTCTATTTGATATACCGATAAAATTGATACAGGAACTCAATACGAATTTGGGACATTTCGTGATCCATTTCATCGGTATGTGTGTTATTCTGTATTTCCGTAGTTATCGAAGGAGTTACCACGTAAATTCATATACCTATACATTTCAGTTCAAAAAAGTTTTGCTATTTGTGGGAATGGTCTTTGTATCTCAAGTTCTCTTGGTGCTGATTCTCGGCGTTAAAAATGGCGGGCACGCAGTCTATATCGCCGGTCCGTCCCGCTCGCTGGCGACCTATGTATTATCTGTTTATGATACAACCGAAATCAGTCAATACACAATGTATCGACAATTAAATTGGTTGTTTATGATTCTCTTGGATGTGATTGTGTACGCACCGATAATGATACTGGGTGAATATTGGGGTTACAAGAAGCACAGCACGGAGACTGCCACAGCAAAAACCAACGAAAGATGAGAATACACATGTTAAAATATCCTTGCTTGGTATTGGATCACGACGACACCGTGGTACAGACCATGAAAACAATGAGTTATCCCTATTTCCTATACGGGCTAAGTATTTTCCGTCCCGGTGAAGATATATCCTTTACGGATTATGTGCGGGACTGCCACCATTACGGCTTTGTGGAACTGTGCCGTATGCGATATGGGTACACCGATGAAGAATTGGCGAAGGAGCACGATATGTGGATGGAGTATGTCCTCAGCCACACGCCCGACCCCTACCCCGGCATTGGTTCTGTTTTACATAGGCAAAAAGAGGCAGGTGGCCTTGTCTGTGTGGTATCTCACTCCCGGGAGGACAATATCCTCAGGGACTACCGCGCCCACTTTGGTTTCGACCCCGATGCCATATACGGCTTTGAACGACCGGAAGAGCAGCGCAAACCCAATCCCTACCCCCTGCAGGATATTATGAAGCGGTTTAACCTTTCTGTCGACGATATTTTGGTGGTAGATGATATGAAACTGTCCTGCAAAATGGCCGCCCCTTTGGGCATCAAGGTTGCCTACGCCGGCTGGAACGGGCTGGGTGTACCGGAAGTGGATGACGAAATGGCGGCCATCTGCGATTTCCATTTCAAGACCGTGGCGGCTTTCGAGGAATTTTTGTTTGGATAACTTGACAACCGTGGTATAATACCTATTGAATTTAGAATAAGGAGGTGTGAATTCTGGAAAAACAAAGCGTAAAAATAATGGCTACCAATCGAGAAGCCCGGCACGAATACTTCATTGAAGAAGAATTTGAAGCAGGCATTGAATTGTGCGGCACGGAAGTGAAGTCCATTCGTGCAGGCACGTTGAATTTGAAGGACGCCTGGTGCGGCATCAAAGACGGCGAACTTCTTGTGAACCAGATGCACATCTCCCCCTATGAACAAGGCAACCGTTTCAATCCCGACCCCAGACGCCCCCGAAGACTTCTTATGCACAAGCGTGAAATTATGCGTCTGTTCGGCAAGGTCAAGCAGGATGGATATGCCATTATCCCTTTGTCTGTCTACTTAAAGGGCAGCCTAGTCAAAGTAAAAATCGGCCTGTGTAAGGGCAAAAAACTGTACGACAAACGACAATCTGCGGCTGAGCGCGACGCAAAGCGTCAGATCGACCGCGCAATGAAGGAGAGATATTAAAATGAATCCTACTTTTAAGATCACAATGGAAAACGGCGGCGTAATCGAGGGCGAACTGTACCCTGAGATCGCACCCCAGAGCGTGTATAACTTTATCGATCTTGCCAATCATAGTTACTATGACGGTCTGATCTTCCATAGAGTTATTCCCGGCTTTATGATTCAGGGCGGCTGCCCCGAAGGCACCGGTATGGGTGGCCCCGGTTACTGCATCAAGGGCGAGTTCTTCTTTAACGGCGTAAAAAACGAACTGCGTCATAAGCGGGGCGTGCTGTCTATGGCGCGCTCCTCCAGCCCCAACTCCGCTGGCTCTCAGTTCTTTATTATGCACCAGGACGCCAAGCATCTGGACGGCCAGTATGCCGCATTCGGCAAGGTAACTTCCGGTCTTGATGTTGTGGACGCAATCGCTGCTACCAAAACCGGTATGCAGGATCGTCCCATCGAGGAGCAGAAGATCGCTTCCATCGCAGTGGACACCCACGGTGAGACATACCCCGAACCCAAGAAATTGGCCGATCCCTACGGCAGATTTTAAAAATAATTTATAGAGGTGGGGTGCGACCCATCCCACCTCTTCCCTCCACTTCACACTCATACGGGGATGTACTGGTTTCGACGGGGGTAGTGAGGCTGGATAAGCGGGCCGTGGCACCTAACCACGATAAAATGGGTAACTTTTAAATTTAACTGACAACAAAACTGTTGCTCTGGCTGCCTAATTAGGCGCCCATCCGCCCCGGAAGGTCCACGAGCCGGGCTCGGGTGTGATCTGAGTGGAGACCGTGCGTGCGCAAAGCTTTGAGCGCACCACGCATAATGAAGCTACCAAGT
>JAFQDY010000194.1 GCA_017399325.1 Oscillospiraceae bacterium | reverse complement strand
TGTGCAAAGCACTCGCTGCAGAATACGGGACGGTCGGTCTTGGGCTCGAAGGGAACCTTTGCCTCACCACCGCAACGGGCGCAGGTAGCGGTGAAGAACTCACGGGGACCACGGGCTGCGTTCTTGCGAGCGTCGCGGCAAGCCTTGCAGCGCTGGGGCTCGTTCTGGAAGCCGCGCTCTGCGTAGAACTCCTGCTCACCGGCAGTGAAAACGAATTCGTTACCACATTCCTTACATACTAATGTCTTGTCTTCGTACATTCTTTTTTACCTCTTTTCGGTTGTTGATCCCTCGTAAGAGCCTTGCCTTGTTGCCCGGTGTAACGCAGGGATAAATTGTTTGCGACGGTGTTCCGTCATAGGTCGAATTATACCCTTGGCATTTTGATTTGTCAATGCTTTTCGGCCATTTTTTTGTGTTTTTTACCACTGGCGAAAATAATCGCAAGTTCGTCGGCTCAAATGTCAAATTTCGCCTGTCCTTCGAAAGGAATGTGCAAATGTTCATAGGCCAAAGCGGTCACGCAGCGGCCTCTGGGCGTGCGGGTCAGGAAGCCCAACTGCATTAAGTAAGGCTCGTAAACATCCTCCAAAGTGATGGCTTCTTCCCCGATGGTGGCAGCCAATGTTTCCAGTCCCACAGGGCCGCCGCCGTAGTTGCGCATAATGGCGGTGAGCATCCGGCGGTCGATGGCGTCAAGTCCCAGTTCGTCCACATCCAGTCGGGACAGGGCAAGGTCCGCCGCCTCTTTTGTGATCACGCCGTCGCACATAATTTGGGCAAAGTCCCGGACACGGCGCAAAAAGCGGTTGGCGATTCGCGGTGTACCACGGCTGCGTGACGCGATCTCCATAGCACCGGCCGGGTCGATGTCCATACCCAAAATGGTGGCAGAACGGGTAACGATCCGGGCAAGTTCCTCTTTGGTGTACAGTTCCAGCCGCAGGTTCACGCCAAACCGGTCGCGCAAGGGGGCAGACAACTGACCGGCCCGGGTGGTGGCGCCCACCAAAGTGAACTTGGGCAGGTCCAGCCGAATGGAATTGGCCGACGGGCCTTTTCCCACGATGATGTCGATGGCAAAGTCCTCCATCGCCGGATAGAGGATCTCCTCCACCGCCCGGTTTAAGCGGTGGATCTCGTCGATGAACAGAATGTCGCCGGGGTTTAAGTTGGTCAGCAGCGCCGCCAGATCGCCGGGTTTTTCAATTGCAGGGCCGGAAGTGATGCGGATATTGACCCCCATCTCGTTGGCGATGACGCCGGCCAGCGTGGTTTTGCCCAGACCGGGAGGGCCGTAGAGCAAAGTGTGGTCCAGCGGTTCGCCACGAAGCCGGGCCGCCTCGATATAAACAGACAGATTTCCCTTGGCCTTTTCCTGTCCGGTATAGTCGGACAGAAGTTTGGGACGCAGACCGATCTCCCCTGCGTCCTGGGGCGCAAAGGTGGGGCTGACGATGGGATTGTCCAAATTTTCGGAAAAATCTAAACTCATGGGATGTTACTCCTCCTCGTAAAAACAATCTTCCTTCCAGCGAAGGGGATTGTTGTCAATATATTGCCAGATCTTATCATAATCCCGCTGATCGCGGATCACATGGTCGTGGTAGGACCGCTGAAAGATCTTCTCTCCTGCTTCTTTGTGGCAAAAGCGCTTAAAGGTCGCAACAAAATGCGGAATCGCTGCATTTGTAGGGGCCGGCGCCCTCGACGGCCCGCTAAAATCCGGTTCGCATACCGTAAGGAGCAGATGAATATGATTCGGCATAATCACATATTTTTCTACGCAAACATTGGGTATACGATTGCCGGAAACAATGTGTTTTTCTGCAATTTTCCCCAATGGGGTAAGGTGTGTTTGCGGGGCGTCGAAGGCGCCGCCCCCTACAATGCTTGCTAATACGCACCGCTTGCCTTCAACGCAAATCGTAATAAAATACGCGCCGGGGGTGTTGTAGTCGAAATCGGGCAGGCGATTGGGTTTTCTTTGTGGCAAATCCATT
Organism: Oscillospiraceae bacterium; assembly: GCA_017399325.1. Lineage (GTDB taxonomy): Bacteria > Bacillota > Clostridia > Oscillospirales > Oscillospiraceae > Faecousia. The sequence continues at coordinate 9,909 of JAFQDY010000194.1, read as the reverse complement.
TTATTTGCCCATTACCATTGCCCGCAGGGCGTAGCGCACCAGTTCCTCGGTGGTGGCGTCGGGATCGGCGCCTTTGAGGGCTTTTGCGATTTCTGCCGGGGCATAGCCCAGTTCCTGCAAGGCCGCCGTTGCCAGGCCGGCATTATTGCCGCTGACAGGGGCAGCCGCGGTGGGCATAGAGAAATCCAGTTCGTTGGTGCCGCCGCCCACTTTGTCTTTCAGTTCCAAAATGATGCGCTGGGCCAGTTTCTTGCCCACGCCCTGTGCGGCGGTGAGGAGTTTTTCGTCCCCGGTCATAACGGCCAGAGTGAAATTCTGCGGGCCTGCCGCCAAAATGGCCAAGGCCGCTTTGGGGCCAACGCCGTTTACCGTGGTCAGCAGGTCAAAGCAGCGCTGTTCCTCCCGGTCGGAAAAGCCGTAGATGTCATAAGCATCTTCCCGAATGGATTCGGTTACATATAATTTTGCGGTCTGACCCAGTTTTAACTGGGCAGCAGTATAGCCGGTAATGCGGCAGCCGTAGCCGACACCGCCACAATCGATGACGGCCAGACCCGGCTCTAAAATCGCAACTTGTCCGGAAACATAGTATAGCATAGGAATTCTCCTTTATTTTATATTTGCAAGCAGAGAAGTGGCAGACCTTGCGTGGCACAATGCGATCGCCACCGCGTCGGCTGCGTCGTCCGGCTTTGGCACTTGAGAAAGGTTCAGAATTCGTTTGGTCATATCCATCACTTGATGCTTGGTGGCTTTGCCGTAACCCACCACCGCCTGTTTCACCTGCATAGGCTTATAGGAAGTGACTTCCAGACCCGCCTGACGGATGGCAAGCAAAATCACGCCCCGGCTTTGGGCAACGCCGATGCCGGTGGTCACATTTTGCCCGAAGAACAGTTCCTCAATGGCAACCGCATCGGGCTTTGCCACTTTTAAAAGTTCCTGCATATCGTTGTAGATGATCTCCAAGCGGGCAGAAAAGTCCATGCCCGCCGGGGTGGTGATGGCGCCGCAGTTGACAAGTCTGAACTGGTTGCGCTCACCTTCGATCAGGCCGAAGCCTGTGATGCCGTAACCCGGGTCGATGCCCAAGATCCGCACTGCCGCCACCTCCTTTTTCTATTATGATAACACATTTGTTTGGTTTTGCCTACTGTTTTTTATAAAAAATCCGCCCCGGGTGTTCCCAGGACGGCGATTTTCGTATTTTATTGCTGCAGCGCCAAAACCGCTTTTTGGAATGCGGCGAATTCCTCGGCGGAACAATCGGCAACCACTTTTACAGGCTTGGTGTAGTCCAAAGAAAACATACCCATAAAATCTTTGCCGTTGATGTTCTGGCGGTCGTTGCCCACGCGCACATCGAACGCCTGCTTGGCGGCCACTTCCACAAAGGTTTTGACCTGCTGCAGGGAAGTTAAGTAAATGTTAAAACTCATAAGAAATTGTCTCCAACGCTATACAAACCGAACTTTTTCGAGTATAATAATCACAACGCCTATTATATGCAAAGATTTGCCATCTGGCAATTGGAAGAAATACAGTATTTTTTTGTGCAAAGAAAGCGATTATTGGTTAAAAAGACGATGAAATTTGGATTTTATACCCTTGGATGCAAAGTGAATCAGTACGAGACACAGGCCATGGCGCAACTTTTTGTGGAAAAAGGCCATAGCGTGGGTGATTTCAGCGACCTTTGCGACGGTTATATCATCAACACCTGCTCGGTGACCGCCGTGGCGGACAAAAAGAATCGGGCGGTGATCCGCCGCGCCCGTCGGGACAACCCTCACGCAGTGATCGCGGTTTGCGGCTGCTATCCCCAGCACGCGGCTGACGCAGTTGCGGATCTGGGGGCAGATGTGATCGGCGGAAGCGCTGATCGGAAAGCCTTTGTGGAACAGGTCCTGTCTTTTGCGGAAAATAAGGTCAAGTCCCGGCAGGTAGATGAAGCCTTAAAACGACGCAATTTTGAAATTCTCCCGGCAGGCGGTTTGGAAGGCCGCACCCGGGCTATGCTGAAAGTGCAGGACGGCTGCGTGAATTTCTGCAGTTACTGCATTATTCCCTACACCCGGGGACCAATTCGGTCTGCCCCTGTATCGCTGGCGCTTTCTCAGGCAAAGGAACTTGCGGTGCAAGGCTACCGGGAGATCGTGGTCACCGGCATCGAGATCGCCGGCTGGGGTGCGGACTTGCCCGGCAAGCCCAATTTGGCGGAACTTTTGGAGGCGGTTTGCAACGCCGTACCCCACCTGCGTGTGCGGTTGGGTTCGTTAGAACCCCGGATCATCACAGAAGAATTCTGCGAGCGGCTGGCAGGTATTCCCAATTTGTGTCCCCATTTCCATCTTTCTATGCAATCCGGCTGCGACACGGTGTTGGAACGAATGAAGCGGAAGTACGATACCGCCCGCTATTTGGAAAGTGTGGAACTGCTGAAAGCGCATTTCCCCGGCTGCGCCGTTACCACCGATATGATCGTGGCGTTCCCCGGCGAAACGGCGGAAGAATTTGCCCAAAGCCTTGCTTTTATCCGAAAATGCGGCTTTGCGGATATGCATATTTTCCCTTACTCCCGCCGTCCCGGCACACCTGCGGACAAAATGCCCGGGCAATTAAGCAATGCAGTGAAAGAGGAAAGAAGCCGGGCCGCCATCCAAGTGGCAGCGGAAATGGCCGATGCTTATCGGAAAAACCTCATAAATACCTCACAAATCGTGCTTTTTGAACAGGAAGATGGGGTATACTATACAGGACATACTCCCAACTATGTGAAGGTCTACGCAAAAGGAAGCGACCTGCACAACGAATTCCGGCTGGTGCGGATCACCGGCTTGCATCAAGACGGTGTGTTGGGAGAACTTGTCTGAGTACTGGACAATTTTCCCAGTTTGTGCTATAGTAAACTATCGATAATAACAAAAACGAATGGAAGAAGGAGGCGTTACCGTTGAAATACCTGAGAGGTTATCTGACCGCAGCGATCTTTGCCGTATTGACGGTGGCTCTGCGGGGGTTTGCCCGTTCCCATTCTGCCCTTGTGGATATGATCTATCCCTATGTGACCCGCATGGCGCAAAATTATCTGGCTGACTGGAGCAGCGGCGTGTCCGTCTGCCTGTGGCAGGTGCTGCTGATCTGGATGCTGATGCTGATTTTGGCCACGCTGGTGCTGCTGCTGATCTTTAAGTGGAATCCCATTCGCTGGTTCGGCTGGGTCTGCGCTGTTGTGGCGGTGATCGTGTTTTTGAACTTCGGCGTATTTGGTCTGAACGACTTTTCCGGCCCTCTGTCCGAGGACATCCGGCTCACCGAGACCGGCTGGGCCATTGACGAACTGGAAGATGCCGCCGCTTACTATCGGGATCAGGCCAATGCGTTATCTGACCAAGTTCCCCGGGATCACAAGGGCAACGTGGTGTTCGACGATTTTGATACTTTGGCGGCGCAAGCCTCCGAGGGTTTTGAAAAACTGGTGTACGAGCAATCTCTTTCTGTGTTTGCAGGCTCGTTCCAACCTGTGAAAAAGTTGGGTTGGGCCAGCCGTTACACCGCCCAGGGCATTACCGGCGTTACCGTTCCCATTACCGGTGAGGCTGCGGTGAATCCCCAGTCCCCCACAGTGGTTCTGCCCTATGCTATGTGCCAGCAAATGGCACGCCGCGCCGGCATTACCATCGATCAGGACGCCAGCCTGGCCGCCTATCTTGCCTGCCGGGAAAACAGCAGCGTCCAGTTCCAATACTCCGGTATGCTGATGAGTTATCGGGCCTGTCTGAATGCGGTGGCGGAGTTGGAAGCGGTGCTTTCCTCCGGCGCATATCAGCGGGTCACCGCTTTGGAAAGCGAAAACCTTAAGTTGGATATGGCCGCCTGCGACAATTTCTTCGGCACACGGAAAATGGACGATGCAAGTGTTTGCGACCTGCTTACCAGTTGGCATATTCAGCAGATCGTGCTGCCCTCCATCGTGGTGGAGCAGGACCAGTTTGACCCTATGGACAAAACCCAGGTGGATGTGACCAACTAGGAGCGCGCTATGAAAAATACACTTTCTCAAGGTCTGCCTCAACTGGGTCTTGCCCTGACCCAAGAAGCGCAGGATACCCTGAGCAAATTCGGCGAAGCGGTGATCGAGCAGAACAAGGTGATGAACCTGACCGCCATTACCGAACCTGCCCAGGTGGCGAAATTGCACCTGCTGGACTCGCTCACCTTGCTTGCCTTGGAAGATTTGCAGGGCAAAAAGATGATCGATGTGGGCTGCGGCGCAGGATTTCCCGGCGTGCCGGTGAAGATCGCCTGCCCCGGCGTTTCCCTGACCCTTTTGGATTCGCTGGGTAAGCGAATGACCTGGCTGGAGAGCATTTTGCCCGCGTTGGGCGTGGAAGCAAAGTGCGTCACCGCCCGGGCAGAAGAATTTGTGGAGTCCTGCCGGGAGTCCTATGACATCGCCACCAGCCGGGCCGTTGCCCGCTTGAATATCCTTTTGGAACTGACCGCCCCCTATGTAAAAGTTGGCGGCAAGGTGCTGGCTATGAAAGGTATGGCCGCAGAAGAAGAACTTCTGGAAGCCAAAAACGCCATTGCCAAACTGGGCTTAAAAGTAGAACGGGTGGAAACATTCCCCATCGACGGCACTGCCCACACGGTGATCGCGCTGAAGAAGGTGGCGCCCACCCCCAAGCAGTACCCCAGACGGTTCTCCAAGATCAAGCAGTCACCCTTCTGATATGAAAAACCCCCTCTGATGAGGGGGTTTTTTGTGGGCGACCAAAGGTCGCCCCTACAGATTCTTTCGACGGTGTATGCGGAGGCGTTCTGTGAACGCCCGCAAAGATGCCTTTCTTATTTTTCCAGAACTTCCATGGGTTTGCCGCAGCAGCGGGGGATGGGGTCGCCTTTGTGCAGTTCCAGTAATTTATGGCAGATGGGGCAATAGACCTCGCAGTCCTTTTCCGCGCGAACCACGGAAATCAGGCCGGTTTTCAGTTCCATAGTGTTCTCCTTTTTCTGAAAAACGGAGCAGAAGAAACCTTCTGCTCCGCTCAAGTTTACGGGTTCATAATCTCAGAGATGGTCGCTAAGATCTTATCGTGGCAACCACCGCAGCCGGTGGAACAATGGGTAATGGCCTGCACTTCCTCGAAGGTCTTTTCCACGTCCTCAAAACGGTCGCAGCGATGCAGGGCGTCCTCTACATCAAATCGGGTCACTTGCATACAGTTGCAAATCGTGTAGTTTTCCATAATTCCACCTCGCTCCATTCTTACTTGAAGTAACGCTTCAGCAGACCTTCCAGAGCCTTGCCGTGACGGGCTTCATCGCGGGCCATTTCGTGAACGGTGTCGTGGATAGCGTCCAGGCCGTTGGCCTTGGCCACTTTTGCCAGGTCGAACTTGCCGGAAGTTGCGCCGTACTCGCAGTCAACACGCCATGCCAGATTGTCCTTGGTGGTAGCCTTCATATTGGGCTCTAAGTCCTCACCCAGCAGTTCTGCGAACTTGGATGCGTGCTCGGCTTCTTCCCAAGCGGCCTTTTCCCAGTACAGGCCGATCTCGGGATAGCCTTCCCGATGGGCGATGCGGGCCATGCACAGGTACATACCCACTTCGGCGCACTCGCCGTTGAAGTTAGCCATCAGTTGCTCGAAGATGTACTTCTTGTCGTCTTCGGAAATATCGGGGTTGTTCTTAACTGTCTTGGCATATACGCCGTACTCATGCTCGGCGGCCAACTTGCCTTCTTCCATTACCTTGAACTTGGCGCCGTCAACTTTACAGATGGGGCACTTGAAGCCTTCGGGCATGCTTTCAGCTTCGTGAACATAACCGCAAACGGGGCATACAAACTTTTTCATATTATTTCCCTCCAAAATTTTAATTAAGTTAATTTTTATTTTTTGCCCTTGTGGGCTCTATAACAAGTTTATTCTGCGACTTCTTCGAATTGGTCGGGGCCTACGCCGCACAGGGGGCATTCGTAATCTTCAGGCAGTGCATCGCCTTCGATTTCTACCTCATAATCGCAGACTGTACATATAAACTTTTTCATGCTGTTTCTCCTTTTTCAGAATTTTTTAAACAGTTGCCGCACCGTCCGACAAAAGTCAGGTGGCACATATCGATGCAGCCGCCGGTCTGGGTCGTTACCTCCTGGTTCAACTGCTCCGGTACGGCGATGGTCATCAGATCTGTTACGGTGTCACAACCGTTGCACACGAAATGCACATGGGGGTTTGTGTTGCCGTCGAATCGCTCCACACCGTTGACCGTGCCGATGCTGACGATGTCGCCGCAACTTTTGAACATAGACAAGTTGCGGTATACCGTTCCCAACGATAGGTCCGGGATTTCCGGTTTTAACTGGTTATACACCATTTCCGCCGAAGGATGATCCTTCGTCTGCCGCAGGTAGGCCAGGATCGCATTCCGTTTTCGGAATTGCTTGGTGGTCTTTTCCATAGCGGTACTCCTTTCTAAATAAGAATGTTTCTTATTTATAATCGAAGTATAGCACAGGTTTTTCTATTTGTCAATAGGAATTATTCTCATTTAGAAAAATTTTTGATAAATTTTTCGGAAGCATTGCGGGCCGCTTGCACATTATAATATAGTATAGCGTCAGCGAAAGAACGCATAAACCCGTGGCAAAGCCGCGGGTTTATGATTTTATTTGAAGAAACTCTGCAAAAATTCGTCCAGAGAGCCGTCGTACTGGGCTTCGCACATAACACCGTAGCCGCCCTGGTCGCCGGTCAAGTAGTAAATATAGGTCTTGCCCTCAAATTCGCACAAGTCCACATCGCAGTTATTGATATTATTGTGGTGGCGGATGCGCTCAATTTGGTTTTCGGGCAGTTTTGCGCCGGGCTTGGGAATCCGGTCTTCCTTGGAATACATCAGCACCGGATTGTGCAGGCCGATTTCCCAAGTGAAGAAATCCTTGGTGCGGTAGATGTAGGGCGCAAGCCGTCTGTGGGGCAAAAATACCAGCGCGATCACATAGTAATAGCCGTCGGAATACCGCATTGCGGGGCAGGCGGTATAGCGTTCGGGGGACAAACTGTGGTCATTGGGCAGCCACTGCCAATGAATCAGGTCATCGGACTTTAAGAAGAACAAAGTGAAGGGGTGGCCGATGTCGGGATCCAGTTCTTCCGCTTCCAGGGGGTCGCCGGGAATGACGGAACTGCACACCTCAATGGACATATAGTAGCCATCCGCGCCTTTGCAGACGGAGGTGTTGAACAACCGCCAACCGGGACGGCTGAACAGAACGGTTTCTTCCCAGTTGATACCGTCTTCGGAACGGAACATCGTGCAGGTGCCGCCGGCTTCCCGGGATTCGGGCACATAGGTGGCAAAGGCGTAAAGAACATCGTCCTCACAGTAAGCGGAGAAGAAGTTCAGGCCCTTCTTATGGGCAAAAAGGGAGATGTCCTCCTGCTTTTCCACATCGTGAAGAACCGCATAATGTGCGCCGTCCTCCCAGTAGGTTTCAATTCTGCACAACCGGCCCTTGAACACCACGGGGGTCATTTCGTGCCGGACGGATACCACGCCCATTTTCTTGATTTCGGGGGGATCTTGGGTCAGCATACCTAAGGAATAGTTAACTTCTACCATATTCGGCGCTCCTTTTGTTGTATTTTTTCCAGTATAATACAGATTTTTTTCGTTGTAAATAGATATTTCGGCCTGTTTGCATTTTTCCTTTTGTGTTGCATTTGGGCGCAAATACATATATAATAATATATATACTGTTTTGGGAGGTGGCAATATGGCAAACACATACGGCCCGCACCGGGGTTGTCTGCTGGGATTGGCGGTGGGCGACGCTTTGGGTTACACCGTCGACAGTAAATCCTGGGAGGAAATTCAGGAAGCCTACGGCCCCAACGGTTTGCTTGGTTACGATCTGCAGGCCCAGGACTATGCGCCCGTCACCTCTTATACCCAAATTGCCGCCTTTTTGTGCAACGGATTGCTTTTGTGCCTGTCCCGGGGCAAGTCTGACTTTTTGCCCTACTGCAAAGTGGCTCTGCGGGAGTGGACACGCTCCCAGCACTTTTACCGTGATCCGGAGACAAGCCACTGCTGGCTGGCAAAACTGCCCCAGTTCCGTCGCCGTCACTGTCGGGACGCCAGAATGCTGGACAATCTGCGTCTGGAATCTTTCGGTTCGGTCGACCGACCGAAAAACAGCAACCGGGGCCCCGGCGCCATCACCGCAGGCATCGCGGTAGGTATGTTCTATCACCCCCGGCGCATAACCGCTGAAGCCGTGGGAAAACTAGCGGCAGACCTGATCGCCCTGACCCACGGAAATCCCGAGGCCTTTTTGTCCGGGGCGGTGCTGGCCTATGTGATCACCGGCATTTTGCACGACCCCCATCACTTGCTGGAAGATCAGTTCCTGCAGGCGATTGACGCTATGCACTATCAGTTCCACACCCGTTTTTCTCAATCGGAGACCCTTGCCCGCCAACTGAAGGACGCCATTTTCCTTGCCAAGTCCGGCACGGTTTCTTCTCAGGAGGGTATGGAGCAACTATTCTGCGCCGACGCATCTTCCTGTTTGGCAGGGGCGATGTTTGCCTGTCTGCAATCCCCCGACGATTTTGACGGAGCCATCATCACCGCGGTGAATCATTCCGGTATGAGCGCCGCCGTGGGCGCAATCACCGGCGCGATTCTGGGCGCGAAACTGGGCGAAGAGGCCCTGCCGGAGTTCTATCTGGAATCTTTGGAATGTACCGGAGCGCTGACGATCTTGGCCGAAGATATGGCCTGCGGCACACCCACACTGGGTCTGTTTGACGACAGTTGGGATCACAAATATGTGCAGGGTTTGCCGCCGGAAGTGGCAATTTGAGGGAAATTTTCCGTAAAATGCAGAAAATTTCTGCTGTTTTCCCGCCAAACCCTCTTGCAAAACCCGCCGCGTGGTGCTATAATATCCGCGAAGGTAAGATTTGACGTTTGAAAGAGAGGGGCGCGCCCCTCTCTTTTTTGAGTGCTTTTCAGAAAGGAAGGGATGTAATTGAAGGTAACCGATCTGGTGACCCAATTCGCAGCGCCCATCATTGAACAGGCCGGCTGCAAACTCTGGGATGTGGAATATGTCCGGGAGGGCGCGGAGCGATTCCTGCGGATCTTTATTGACAAAGACGGCGGCGTGGATGTTTCCGACTGCGAGAAGATCCACCGGCGCATCGACCCGATACTGGACGAGAAAGACCCCATCGCGGAAAGTTATCATTTTGAGGTGTGTTCTGCCGGTCTTGAGCGCACATTGAAGCGCCCGGAAGATTTTAAAGCCTTTATGGGAAGTCCCATTCTGGTGAAACTTTACCGCCCCCGCAACGGTCTGAAAGAAATCCCCGCAATCCTGCGCGGCTACGAGGACGGCAAGATCACCGTGGAAGCAGGCAAAGAAACCATCACTTTTGAAAAATCCGAAGTTGCGCTGGTGCGCCTTCGCGTAGAATTCTAGGAGGAAAACAGAAAATGGCAAGAGCAAAAAAGAATCAAGCCCCTCAAGTAGACATCGGCGCTGAAATTTTCGCCAGCCTGCGGGATCTGGAGAAACTCAAGGGCATTCCCGTTTCTTATATGGTCGACCGCTTAAAGCAGGCGCTGACCAACGCTTACCGGAAAGACCAGGGCGAAGACAAAGAGACCACTCCCACCGAAAATGTTGTGGTGGATTTGAGCGAACAGGGTCTTTTCATGCATGTGGTCAAGACCGTTGTGGAAGAGGTGGAAAATCCCGCCGTGGAGATCCATATCGACACCGCCCGCCACAGCAATCCCGACATTCAGGTGGGCGAAACTGTCACCCTGCCCGTGGACATTCAGAAATTCGGCCGCATTGCCGCACAGACTGCCAAGCAGGTGGTCA